>JBGPIJ010000295.1:0-3384 GCA_041484865.1 Gemmatimonadota bacterium | reverse complement strand
ACGAGGAAACACAGTCGCACCTCTTCGAGCCGTTCTTCACCACCAAAGCGCGCGGCCGGGGAACCGGCCTCGGCCTCGCGATCGTCTACGGCATTCTGCAGCAGAGCGGCGGTTTCATTTCAGTACGGAGCGAGCCAGGGCGTGGTTCGGCGTTCCGGGTCCACCTGCCGCGCGCCGCGGTTGAGGACACCGGGGATGCCACGGCGCGGTCCCCAGTCCCCGTTTTCGCGCCGAGATGACCATGGACATGCTCCTCTGGCGGGCGCAATCGTTCCTGCCCCACGGCTACTGCTACCTGTGGCGGCCGGGACTGCTGTCGCTGCATGTGATCTCGGACTCGGTCATCACGCTCGCCTACTACTCGATCCCGGCCGGCCTGGTCTATTTCGTCCGCCGGCGGCGCGACGTGCCCTTCAATTGGATGTTCTGGCTGTTTGCCATCTTCATCGCGGGCTGCGGCACGACGCACCTGATGGAGATCTGGACGTTGTGGCATCCCGACTACTGGTGGTCAGGCGCGGTCAAGGGCGTCACCGCCGTGGCTTCGATCGGGACCGCGATTGCGCTCGTGCCCCTGCTTCCCAAGGCCCTGGCCATCCCCAGCCCGAAGCAACTCGCGGACGCGAACCGCGAGCTCGAGACCTTCAGCTACTCGGTGTCTCACGACCTGCGCGCGCCGCTCCGCGCCATCGACGGCTTCGCTCGGGTCCTGGCGGACGATCACGGCCACGCGCTTGGCGCGGAGGGCGCGCGCTTGGTCGGTATCGTGCGCGAGAACACGCAGCGGATGGCCCAGCTGATCGACGACTTGCTGCGCTTCTCGCAGCTCGGGCGCAAGGAGATGGACACGGGGCCCGTGGACATGACCACGGAGCGGGGTGACTACATGACGCACAATCACGTAGCAACTCGCTCGGAAATGAGGCAGAAGGTGCAAGGTCCGAAGGCTCGCCGGAGGTCCCGGACCGTCGCGATCGACGGCCGAAGCCAACGAGGGAGTGGGGAACGAATATGACTGTTTCGCTGCGCGTGCTGATCGTGGAAGACTCCGAGGAGGACGCGTTGTTGCTCGTGCGCGAGCTCAAGCGCGGCGGGTACGAGCCGATGTACGACCGGGTCGATACTGCCTCCGGCATGAGGGCCGCCCTCGAGCGCCAGAGCTGGGACCTTGTCATCGGCGACCACAGCATGCCGGCGTTCAGCAGCACGGCGGCGCTCGCGCTCCTGCGGGAGCGCGCCCTCGACGTGCCGTTCATCTGTGTCTCTGGCACGATCAACGAAGAGCAGGCCGTGGCGACTATGAAGGCGGGCGCGAGCGATTACTTCGCGTAGGGACAGCTCAAGCGCCTGCTGCCGGCGATTGCGCGCGAGCTCCGCGAGGCGAAAGGGCGCGCGGCGCTCCGCGCGTCGGAGGCCAGCTACGGGACGTTGGTCGCACACGCCCCCGTCGGCATCTACCGCTCGAACCCGGCGGGGAGGTTCTTGTCGGTGAATGCCGCCGTGGTCCGCATCTTGGGCTACGACTCAGCCGCGGACGTGCTCCAGCTCGACATGACGCGCGATGTGTACGCCGACCCCGCTGAGCGGCAGCGTCTGCTGGACCAGAACGCCTGGACCGATCGCGAATACGACGAGGTGGAAGCGACCTGGAGGCGCAAAGACGGCAGCCTCCTCAACGTGCAGCTCACCGTCCGTGCGGTGCGCAATGCGGCTCAACAGGTCGAGTGCTACGAGACCTTCGTCCGGGATGTCACCGAGCAGCGACGTCTGCAGCAGCAACTCGTGCAAGCGCAAAAAATGGAGGCGGTCGGCCGGTTGGCCGGAGGGATCGCGCACGACTTCAATAACCTGCTCACCGTGATCACGAGCTATAGCGAACTGCTGCTCGGGGACCTCGCCCCGAACGATCCGAATCGGGAGGATGTCGAGGAGGTGCGGAAGGCCGCGGAGGGCGCCGCGTCTCTCACCCGCCAGCTCCTCGCGTTCAGCCGGCAGCAGGTGCTCGAGCCGCGGGTGGTGCAGCTGAACGTGGTGGTCGACGGTCTCCGGAAGATGCTGCAACGGGTCATCGGCGAGGACGTGGAGTTCACGACGACGCTCGCCCCCGACCTGCACGCCGTGAGGGCCGACGTGGGGCAGCTGGAGCAAGTGCTCATGAATCTGGCCGTGAACGCGCGCGATGCGATGCCGACCGGAGGGAAGCTCACGATCGAGACCGCTAACGTCGAGCTCGACGCCGACTACACCTGGAAACACCATTCGGCGGTGGCAGGTCATTTCGCCATGCTCGCCGTGAGCGATACGGGCGTCGGGATGGATGAGGCGACCAAAGCCAGGATCTTCGAACCGTTCTTCACGACGAAGGGGCCGGGCAAAGGTACGGGTCTGGGCCTCGCCACGGTTTACGGGATCGTGAAACAATCCGGCGGCTTCATCTGGGTGTACTCCGAACCAGGCCATGGGACGAGCTTCAAGATCTACTTGCCGCCGGTGGACGAGCCTGTCGACCAGGCAGCAGTCTCGCCTGCCGCCACGGGGGTCCCCGGGGGGACGGAGACGGTGCTCGTCGTCGAGGATTCGGCCGCCGTTCGGGCCGTTACCCGGCAGGTGCTGCAACGCCAGGGCTACACAATTCTCGAAGCACCGAACGGCGCAGCGGCTCTCCACGTAGCGGCGAGGCATCATGGCCCAATCCACTTGCTCCTGACCGACGTGGTGATGCCGGCACTCAGCGGGCGGCCGCTCGCCGAGCGACTGGCGCAGCTGCGACCGGAGACCCAGGTGCTCTATACATCGGGGTACACGGACGACTCGATCGTGCGCCACGGGATCCTCGAGCTTGGCATCGCCTATCTCCAGAAACCGTTCACGCCCGACAGCCTCGCGCGCAAGGTGCGTGACGTGCTCGACTCGCCCAAGACGCGCATGACCGGGGCGAGGGTGGCCGCAGAGGACGCACTAGCCGGATCCCGAATCTTGCTGATTGATGACGATGCCCACGTCCGGGGCGCGATCTTCCGAGCCCTCGAGCAGGCCGGCCATGAAGTCGTCGAAGCAGCCGACGGCGCCGCCGGCCTTCGGCTGTACCGCGAGCGAGGCGCCGATCTCGTGATCCTGGACATCTTCATGCCCGAGCGGGATGGATTCGAGTTCATCCGGGACCTGCGGGCCGAAGGCGGTCAGGCGAAGATCATCGCCATTTCCGGTGGCGGCCAGTCCGGGCAAATGGACATGCTGAAGGCGGCTGCGGCCTTCGGCGCTGCGCGGACGCTCTCGAAACCAGTGGCGTTGAACGAACTCCTCGCAGCAGTTGGCGATCTGCTTTACTTGAGATGTTAATTAAGATCGCCTGTTTGTGGTGTTCATGTTGTTTGGTGTTTGTTT
>JBGPIJ010000294.1:0-3385 GCA_041484865.1 Gemmatimonadota bacterium | reverse complement strand
GGATGTCGTAGGCGAGGAGCAGGTCCGACGCACCGGGCCGCGCGCCGAACGCCGCCAGCGGCAGCTCGATCGCCTCGCGCGCGCCGCTCCCCGAATCCTCCACCGCAACCTGCACCTCGTATGTCCCCGGCGCGAGCGCGAACGCAAACGGCTCGAGGCTCTCCGAGTGCGGCATCTGCCGCGTCTCCCACGACACCCGCCGCGTCCAGCGATCATGCGTCAGCACGGTGCCGCTCTGATCCCTGACGCGAATCTCGACGCTGTACACCGCGAACCCCCCCGGGCCGGTCACTCCGGACAGCATGCGGTGCGGCACGCGCACGAACCCGTTCACCAGGGTGCGGCCGCCCCGGAAGAACCGCGCGACCTCGCCGACGACCTGGTCGTCCGGCGCCTGCGGAGACCGCTCCAACGCGCCGGCTATCGCGTGCACCAGGATCCAGAGAAGCAGCACGACCCGTTACCGCGCCCCCACGCCGCGAGCGACTACCAGGAGACCGTGAAGCTCAGGAAATTCGTGCTCCCGAGCACGCCCATGTCGCGCCACGCGTAGTCGAACCCGAGTCCGAACGCGTTGCGCCGATAGCCGATGCCGAGCCCCGCGGCGAGCCCCTGCTGGGTTTCCTTGCCGGAGAGCGCGGTCGCAAACCCCGCCTGGGAGCCGACGTCAATGTTGTTCGCGGGCTGGTAGGTCCAGCTGCCCCGCCCGGCGAGGAAGAATCCCGACTTCCCGATATCGGAGAGCGCGACCTCACCGCCGACCTCGAAGCCCGCTTTGTTGTTGGTCGGCTGGCTGAACTCGGACAGCACCGTGAACCGCGCCTGCTGACTCGCCACGGCGTCGAGCGCGAGGCCGACGCGGAAGGTGACCGGTAGACCCCAGTCCTTGGTCTTCAACGAAGTGGGCTGTCCCTCCTGGGGCACTTCCACCTGTCCGGGCACCACGGGCCGGAAGATCGTCGTGTCCAGCGGATTGCCGCTGTGCCGCAGATTCGTCCCCAGGTTCTGGATGACGAACGATGCCCGGAGGGGCCGGTTCGCGGCGCTCGCGTGGAAGCTGGTACCGAAATCGACCGCGAATGCGCTCCCCGACACGAGACCCAACTTGTCGGAAATGAATTTTCCGGTGAGTCCCGCCGAGAACCGGTCGCTGAAGTTCTGCGCGTAGCTCGCCCCGACGAAGGTCTCCGCCACGCTGTACGTGGTACCGGTCCCGTCCGGCTGGTCGACCGTGTAGACCGGCTGGTTCGAGAACCCGAAGCTCCCGACCTGGAATCCAAATGAGCGGGTGCCGCCCGACATCGGGAAGGCGAGTCCCGCCCACGAGTAGCGGGTGCTCGCCACGTAGCTATAGGTCGAGACCATGGCGCCCGAGTGCTCGAGCTGCGCCAGGCCCGCCGGGTTGTAATACAGGGCGCTGATGTCGGTGGACAGGGCGGCGTAGCCGCCGCCCAGGGCGGTGCCGCGGGCCCCGGCCCCGAGCAGTAGAAACTCCCCCGCCGTCGTGCCGTACCCCGTGTTGTCCCCGGGCACGCTGATCTGCCCCGCTACCGGGCCAACGAGGAGCGGGAGCGCCACGAGGGTGATCGAGAAAGCTCGCGAGATTCGCGTCATGAGAAGGTTCCCTCTGAAGGCGCTATTGCGCGAAGTTGACGACCGTGAATCGCCCGATCTTCGACTTCCCGTCGGGTGTCTCGACATGGTAGAAGTACACGCCCGAGGCCACGAACTGGTTGTTCCGGTTCCGCAGGTTCCACTGCGTCTCCGCTCCGCCGGTGGGGTCGTTGACCGTGAGCATCTGGACCAAGATGCCGGAGAGCGAGTAGATCCGGATGATGCACTGACTCGGCAAATTCACGAATTTCAGCACCTTGCCCGTGGGCGACTGCTCGAAAGCGCTCGTGACGTAGTAGGGATCGGGAACGGTGTGAATCTTGGCGAGTGCCGAATCCGTCGTCGCTGCCGGGCTGAACACCGCGCTCGTGTAGGTTCCCTTCACCTTGAGTCCGGGAACCGCCGGCGGACGAATCGCTGGGGTGAACGCGAAGTTGGCGGGAATTCCCGGGGCGGCGGCCGCTCCCGTGATACTCCCCGCATAGAACCTCACATTCCACACTGTCGAAGCTGGCAGGGTGGCGACCTGCATGAGGAACCAGTGGCCGTTGATGTAGAAGATGAAACCATTCCCGGTCGGCGTGCCCGCGACCGCCGAGGAAGCTGTCGACACGAACAGGACCGGCTCGAGCAGCGCGTGGTTCATCAGCGGCGCGGAGACCGAGCAGTGTACGGCCACCGACGCGAGCAGGGCCGGAGCCGGATCGACGCAGAGGATGTCGGTCCTCGACAGCACGGCATTGTTCTTATCCGGCGTGCTCGCCGCCGCGAGCCCCGTGAACGAGGAATCGTTCAAGATTCCCCAGGTCGCGCCCATCTTCGCACGGAACGGGACCTTGAGTTTGTGCGTCACGTCCACCACCGAATCCACCGTTCCGGCCGTCGCCCCCCAATACACCTTGAAGTCAGCCGCTCGAGCCAGCGTGGCTCCCAAGCCCTCCAGCTGCCGCATCGGTTGGCTGCTGACGGTACTGTACCCGGCAATATGGAAAATCCCGACGTTCGGGATGGCGCCCGCATTGCGACTGAGGTCCGCTTGGGCGCAGCCCCCGTTCGCGGGTGAACACTGCAACCCGTTCGGATCCGGCGTGTTCTCGTTCGCGGCGCCGACCCACCACCGCGGCCCGTTGAAGTCCGAGTTGGCCGGAGCGCTGTTGGCGCTCCCCCGACCCCATGAGGCGGTGCGCCACGTTCCCGGCGCCGACATGGTCACTTGCGAGACCAGGCCATACGTCGTGTCACCGCCAAAGACCTTAGCGGTCTTTTGCACGAGGGAGATGAGCGGAAGCAGTACGTTGCCGGTGGCGTTGGCGTCGAACTGGTCCACCGGCACCGCCACGGTGGGCGTGGCCACGCCCCATGGGCCCTGCGCGTGCAAGTAATAGATCGCCGGCGTCGGACCGATTAACGCACTCCCCGCGTTGACCGAGTCGATCGTGACCGTCACGCTGTCCGGCTTGACGACGGCGGAAACAAAGGCGGGGAATCCGAGTGCAAACCCGTTGGTCGGCGGCATCGGGCCCGAGAACATACCGGTCGTCTTGTCGAGCGTGGGCAACGGCGCGTTGGGATTCAGTATTGCCCCGCCCGCGCCGAGCATGGCGAGCGTCAGCTGCCCCGCCGTGAACTGCGCCGAATTCTTGCGCGGGACGATCGACTTCGGCGGCAACTTGCCCTCGAGTGAGGTCGCGCCCACGCCGGTTGACTTGACCGAGTTCACATCGAACGCAGCCACGGCATAGAAGTACGTGAAGCCGTTTAAGGCTCCCTT
>JBGPIJ010000293.1:0-3389 GCA_041484865.1 Gemmatimonadota bacterium | reverse complement strand
GCTTGTCCCACAGGTTGGCGTAGAGCCCGAAGAGCTGCATGCCGGTGCGTGCAATCGTCTGACTCAGCGTGGAGCCAAAGTGCTTGTTCACCGAGGCCTCGTAGTTCGGGAGCTGACCGCGCGCCTGCAGCGATACGAGCCGGAACGCGAAGTTGAAGGCGATGTCCGTCTCGATCCAGCGGTCCGTGATCGCCGCGCGGTGGGCATCCGTCATCTGCACGGTTGTCGCGCCCTCGTCGGAACGCGCGTAGTCGATGAGCTCGCCCAGCTGACGGCGGTAGGCGATCGGCCCTCCGATCCCCGAGCGCTCGTAGTCGAGCAGCGTCACCGCGACGTACCAGCCGCGGTTCTCCTCGCCGAGCCGGCCCGAGACCGGGACGCGCGCGTCTTCGAAGAACGTCTCGTTGAACGGCTCACGCCAGGCGGCGTCCTTGAGCGGGCGCACCATGATGCCCGGCGTTTCGAGCGACATCATCAGGAACGAAATTCCTCGATGCTTCGGCGCTTCAGGGTCCGTGCGCACCAGCGCGAAGAGCCAGTCCGCATACTGCGCGCCCGAGGTCCAGATCTTCTGGCCGTTGAGCACGTACTCGTCGCCGTCGCGAATGGCGCGCGTCTGCACTGAGGCGAGATCCGACCCGGCGCCCGGCTCCGAATAGCCCTGCGCCCACGACACGTCACCCGCCAGGATCTTTGGCAGGTGCTCCCGCTTCTGTTCGGGGGTGCCGTGGACGATCAACGTCGGGCCCAGCAATGACACAGCCTGGCCGCCGACGCCCGGCGCGCCTGCGTGCGCCATCTCCTGCGCGAAGATGAACTGCTCCTTCGTCGACAGCCCGGCGCCGCCGTACTCGGCCGGCCAGTGCGGCGCGACCCAGCCCTGCTCGCCCAGCGCGTGCGCCCACTCGTTCGCCGCGGCCCGCCGCGCCGGGTCCGACGACCGCCGGTCGAGCTGCCAGAGACCGCCCGGCGCCGAGCGGCCCTCTTCGTCCTCACCTTCGCCGTCGCCGGATTCCAGCATCGCGCGGTAGCGCGGCGGCAGCTTTTGCTGGATAAACGTGCTGACGCGCTTGCGGAACGCGCTTTCCTCAGGAGAGTCTGCCCAGTCCATCCGATGCTCCTTTCAGCGTGGCCTCCGCCGCCGGGGCCTAACTCCCGGTCCAGCGCGCAGCGTGCTTCTCGGCGAACCCGACCAAGGCAGGAACGTCGATCGCGCTGAGGCTCCGCGAAGAGTAATTCGTCAGGAGCAGCGTGTCCCCATCCGGCGCCACGTGTACGCGGCGCGGGACAGCCGTCAGCTCTGAACGAATCACTCGAGACTCACGCTCGGAAGCTCCACGATCGTTGGCCATCTCAAGCGGTGAACGCACCACCGCGTCGAACGAGTTGAGACCGTCCTCGATTTCCGTGGGTCGACGCGAGGCTGTGGCAACGAACGCGAAGCAGGGGTCGTGGCACCGAGCGGCCCGTCTCGCGGCCAGGGCGCGACCCTGGTTGACGTGGTCGCTAGCGCGAACAGATAGTCGCCGCGAACCCGGCGGCCGTGAACTCGCGGCGAACGGAGTGCGGTGATGGCCACGACCTCGGTCCGGATCGATCACGACATCCCGATGAAGACCCGCGACGGCACAACGCTCCGTGCGGACGTCTTCCGTCCTGACGACGGTGCGCGGCACGCGGCCATCCTGAGCCGGACGCCGTACGACAAACGCCTTTCCTGGAACAACGATTTTCTGGGCGCGGTGCAAGCCGCCCGCGCCGGTTACGCCTTCGTCATCCAGGACACCCGTGGGCGATTCGCATCCGAAGGCGACTACGTCCCGGGCATGCCCGAAGGAAAAGATGGTTACGACTCGGTCGAGTGGGTGGCGGCCGAACCCTGGTGCAACGGCTCGGTCGGGATGGCGGGCGCTTCCTACCTCGGGCGGATTCAGTGGCACACCGCGCTCGAGCAGCCGCCGTCCCTGAAGGCGATCGCCCCCGCGATCATCTCTTCGGGCCCCCTCAGCGATTTCAGGCTTGCAGGGGTTGTCGACTTCGAATCCAACGTGAGTTGGTTCTCGCTGATGGCGACCGAGATGACGAACCGGCTAGAACGGCAGGGCCGTGACGTGTCCGAGATCCGGCGTTGGCTCGACCGGGCGCGGGCGAACATCGACGAGGTGCTCTACCACCTGCCGTTCCGAGACGTGCCTCATTTTGATTTCCCGGGCATACGCGAGGGGTTTCAAGCCAGGGCATCAGATGCGATCCCGCAGGGCATCACCTCAGTTGAGGACCTGTTCTGGGATTTCTCGAGGGTCAACGTGCCGTGCTTCCATGCAGGCGGTTGGTACGACATGTACTCCGGGTCGATTTTCACCAGCTTCAACATGATGAAGCAAAAGGGCGGAAGCGCCGCCGCTCGAGACGGCCAGCACGTGTTCTGCGGGCCGTGGGCTCACGGGGGTCAGCTACCCGGCTACGTCGGAGGGCTTCACTTCGGCCCGACGGCCAACGCGGCCGGGTCGTTCAGTCAGGCGATGCAGCTTGCCTTCTTCGACAAGTATCTCCTCGGCAAAGAGGTGGAAATCCCGGCCGTGCGCTACTTCGTGATGGGCGTCAACGAGTGGCGGAACGCGGACAGCTGGCCACTCCCGGAAACCGTGTGGACACGCTACTTCCTCAGCAGCGGAGGGCACGCCCAAACCGCGGCCGGCGATGGCGTACTGAGCCGCGAGACTCCGGGAGGTGAGCCTCCGGACCTCTATCTCTACGACCCACGATTCCCAGTGCCGACGACCGGCGGCCGTTCCCTGCCCACCGGCAAACTCGTACCAGGCCCAATCGATCAGACGCACGTGGAGCGACGAAACGACGTCCTGTGCTACACAACCGGGACACTGACCACGGATCTGGAAGTCACCGGTCCGCTGAGGCTGCACCTCTTCGCGGCGACAACCGCTCGGGACACGGATTTCGTGGCCAAACTGGTCGACGTCTTCCCGGACGGTGCCGCCTACAACGTCGCCGAGGGCGTGCTCCGAGCAAAGTACCGAAACGGCCTGCTCTCGCCGAAGCCGATCATTCCGGGGGAAGTAAACGAGTACGTCATCGACATGGCGAACGTGAGCATCGCATTCAAGACTGGGCACCGCATGCGTCTCGACGTCACCAGTAGCAACTTCCCCAGAATCGACCGGAACATGGGCACCGGGAATGCATTGGGTGAGGATGCGGAGGGTGTCCCAGCCATGCAGACGGTCCATCATGACACGCAGTTCGTCTCGTTCTTGGACCTACCTGTCATTCCCGCCGGAGGTCGGTAGGACCGTCGGAGCAGCGCGTAGAGCGCGGTCGGAAATGCGAATGACGCGCGAATCGCACGCTCGATAAGCGCGATCCGCAGG
>JBGPIJ010000292.1:0-3394 GCA_041484865.1 Gemmatimonadota bacterium | reverse complement strand
TGCGGGGCCAGCGTGACGGTGACAACGGCAACTGCGGCCAGGATAGTGGCGATTCGATACGACATGAGAACCTCCGTGGGCGGCCGTCGGCCGTACCCTGGGCCTAGTCCCCTGGAACCGTGATTTCCACCAGAAGTCACTGCGCCGGATGGGCCGTGAGCGTTCGCTGCGCGAAGCGCGCGATCTTCGCCAGGATGTCGTCGGCGCTCGCGGTCCACGTGAAGGGCTTGGGCGCCTCGTTGTTCGCGGCGATGAAGTCCGTGATCGCCTGCTTGAGCGCGGCCACGCTGGTGTGCGCGCCGCGCCGAAGCTGGCGCTGGGTGAGCAGGCCGAACCAGCGCTCGACCTGGTTGAGCCAGGACGCATGGGTCGGCGTGAAGTGCAGGTGGAAGCGCGGTCGCTTCGCGAGCCAGCGATGCACGGCCGGCGTCTTGTGCGTCGCGTAGTTGTCGAGGACCACGTGGATCTCCACATCGGTCGGCATGTTCGCCTCGATCGCACGCAGGAAGTCGAGGAACTCGGTGGCGCGGTGGCGCGGGTAGCACTTCCCCAACACGTTGCCGGTGGCGACATCGAGCGCGGCGAAGAGCGTCGTCGTGCCATGGCGGTCGTAGTCGTGCGTGCGGCGCTCGACCTCGCCGATCCGCATCGGGAGCACGGGCTGCGTCCGGTTGAGCGCCTGGATCTGCGACTTCTCGTCCACGCACAAGATGAGTGCGTGCTCCGGCGGGCTCATGTAGAGGCCGACAATGTCGCGGACCTTCTCGATGAGCCGCGGGTCGCGCGAGATCGTGAACGTCTCGCTCCGATGCGGCTGCAACCCGAACGCCCGCCAGATCCGCCCGACCGTCGTGTGGCTCAGCCCCTGATGCTTCGTAACTGCTCGCCGTGCCCCGCCTGGCGCCGCATAGCGTTCCGAGGCACACTGGCTCGCGGTGGGACCAGCGCGGCGGGGGTCAGGTCGCGAGCAGGTCGCGCGGCAGGGTGACGGTGCCGGGGGCGTCGATGGCCCGGGTCGCCGCTTCGCGCAGGTACCGATCCGGCTCGACGCCCGTGAGCTTTGCCGACTCGATCAACGTATAGAAGAGCGCGGCGACCTGGGTCCCGCGTTCGGAGCGGGATCCGTAATGGTTCTTCCGCCCGATCGCGAGCGCCCGCAGGCCGCGTTCCACGAGGTTGGTATCGAGCGGGATGCGCGCGTCGTCGAGGAAGTGCGTGAGGCCCGGCCACAGATCGCGGACGTAGTGGATCGCCGTGCCGAGTTGTGAGCGGGGCAAGGCGACGGTCGCCGTGAGCCAGGCGTCGAGGTGCGCGATGACGGCGCGCGACCAGGTGGTCCGATACTCCGCCCGCCGGGCGGCGCGCTCCGGTTCCGGCGCTTCGTTCGCCACTCGCTCGATGTCGTAGAGCCAGCCGATCTGCTCCAGCATCTCGGCGGCGACCGGATAGGCGAGTTCCGCGGTGACGAACTTGCGGCGGGCGTGACTCCAACAATGCGCCAGCGTGAACGCGGGGGGGCCGGTCGGCTCGTGGGCCCGGCGCGCCCGCAAGCTCTGGTAGACCTCGTAGCCGTCGGTGACGGCGATCCCCGCGAAGTCGGCCAGCACGACGGCCGCCGCGTCGGTCGACCGCGCGCCCAGGATGCGGTAGGCGATCCCCTGGTCGGAGGCGGCGGCCCACGCGTGCCACTTCGCGGCGGTCGGGCTATCGAGCAGCGGCCACCGGGTCTCGTCGAACAGGACGACGGGCGCCGTGCGCACGGCGCGCCAGAGGGCGTCGTAGGTCGGCGTCAGGTGCCCCGCGAGCGCCAGGAGTTGATCCCAGAGCGTCTGCGTATCGACCACGAGTCCCGCGCGCGCCATCTGGCGGACCTGGCGGGCGAGCGGGGCGTGATCGGCGTACTTCGCCACCGCCACGGCCAGTGCGAAGTCGACCGAGTAGCGGCCGCCGGGGCGCAGCTTGCGCGGGCCCAAGGCCGTCTCGATGCAGGCCCCGCAGCGGCACGTGTACTTTTGGCGCTGGTGGCGCACGAGGCGGAACGTGCGCTCGACCACATCGATCTCCTCCGCCGTCTCATAGTGATCGGCCCACGGGCGGAGGGCGTCCCCACACTGGGGACACTGCTGGTCCGGGACATCGAGCACGTGGACGACCTCGACGAGCGGGAGCGGGGCTTGCACGCGGGGGCCGTGGCCGGGGCGGGGCGTGGTCGGCCGGTCGGGGGTCTGGCGGCGCGGGCCCGGGCGCTGTTCCGACGACCGGCCGAAGAGGGCCTGGGTGCGGGCGGCGAGCTGCTCGTGGAGCAGCGTGAGCTCCAGTTGCAGGGCGGCGACGGCGTCGGTCCCGCGGGCGTGGGCTAACGCCTGGGTCAGGGTGGCGAGGCGGGCGTGGAGCCGGGTAAGTTCGGCCTGCTGGAGGAGCGCGACCTGGCGGAGGCATTCGATGTCCCGCTCGGTCTCGATCCGAATCACGGGGCAGGATATAGCAGACAAGTAAGAAGCTTGCAAGCATTTCGTCAGTGGCCGCCGGGCGCCGCCGCCCCCACCGCGCGGGGCACGACGGGGGGCGGCGAGAGCGGCCCGCGCCCCACGCTCCGCGCGCCTTCGAGGAACAGCGCGAGCTCGCTCATCGTCAGCGCGACCGCCCCCGCGCCGTCCCGGGCCCACAGCGCGGCGAATCGCCCCTGCTCGAGCCGCTTCTGATAGATGCAGAGGCCGGTTCCGTCCCAGAGCAGCACCTTGGTGCGGGTGCGATCGCGGTTCACGAAGAGGAAACAGTGCCCGCTGAGCGCATCCTGCCGGAGCTCGGTCGTGACGAGGCCCGCGAGGCCGTCGAAGCCCTTACGCAGATCGGCGGGCGCGGGATACGCCCACACGCGGAGCGCCCGCGTGCTGCCGATCACCCGAGCGTCCGCAGTAACGTGGCCGCCGTGGCGACGTCGAGGCCTTCGACGCGATAGCCGGCGGGCGACACCACCGCGAGCGGCGCCGTCCCGGCCGCCGCCGGCGGCGCCACCCGCACCGGCACCACCGCCGTCGCGCCCGGGAGCGGGAGCGCCCAGTGGCGGAGACTCCCGATCGACACGCCCACGGCCTGGGCGACGGCCTGCTGACTCCACCCCGCGGCGGCGGCGCGCTGCGCGACCGTGAGGATGCGCTGCCGCACCCCCGCCGGGACGGGCGTCGTCTTCGCGCGCCGACCCAGGCTCGCCACCAGCTGTCGTACCGTGCGGGCTTCGCGCTCGATCAGATCATCTCGCATGCCCGGCAAGTGCCACGGCCGGCGTCATCCGACCAGACGGGGTACGGCGAGCACTTACGGATGAAGGCCAACTTCGGTGGCCCGCTCCGTGCTTTGCTTGCAAGGCGGATGACCCTTCATAGCGTAATCGACT
>JBGPIJ010000291.1:0-3395 GCA_041484865.1 Gemmatimonadota bacterium | reverse complement strand
CTTGACGTGGCCGAACATCTCCGACTCGAGCAGGGGCTCGGGCAGGGCGGCGCAGTTGATGGCGACGATGGGGCGGGCCTGGCGGCGGCTGTGGGCGTGGATGAACTGGGCGATGAGCTCTTTGCCGGAGCCGCTCTCGCCCGTGATGAAGACGGACGCGTCGGTGGCGGCGACCTTGCGGGCGAGCTCGATGGCCCGGCGGAACAGGGGGGCCGTGCCGAGGACGGTGAGCCGGTCGCCGTTGACGGCTTCGGAGCCCGCGCCCGCCGGCTCCTGAGCCCGCGTCTCGCGGGCGACCACGATCGTGTGGGCGGCGCGCCCAATGAGGATGTGGAGCTGCGTGTCGGTGAACGGCTTGGGGAGATAGTCCCACGCCCCGGCGCGCAGCGTCTCCATGCTCGACTCGATGCTGGGATTGTCGGTGACGACGATGGCGATCGTGTCGCGGTGCGTGGCCAGCGCGATCTGCAGCAGCTCCATGCCGGGCACGTCTGCCATCTGCAGATCGATCAGCACGATGTCGAACGCGCGGCGCTTGAGCATCTCGAGCGCTTCGTTGCCGTTGCCCGCCGTGGTGACATGATAGCCCTCGCCCGCGAGCACCTTCACGCAGCTGTCGCGTAGCGAACGCTCGTCGTCGATGACGAGGATACGGATCGTCTGGCGGCTCGCCTGCGAGAGCGACAGGAGACGGTTCATCAGAAGACGTTTCTTCGACGCTGCGGCACCGTTACCTCATCCATCACCCATCACACCCACGGACCAGCATTTTGTCCCGCGATTCCTGCTGCATGAATCTCGCCAGCGCCGCGGACGACTCCGGCGCTGGGTCTCGAGCCGAGCCGCGTTCGAGCGCCTCGATCCGAGGAGTGAGGGCCGGCACGCCGGAGTCACGCGTGCGCGCGAACCAGCCGGCTCACAGGTTGTGGCAGTTGTGAGGCAACTTCTCGCCGATCGGGAATCGTCCCGCTACTCGTATCACGGTATCGCGCTTGCAAAAGAACCTTCGCGTGTGCGCGGCCGGGTGCCGCGCCGCGCCGATCACCGACAGGGGGGACGAGCGAGATGCCGAAGGGACCGACCGCGCGCGCGATGCTGGTACCTGAACGCCGGGGCGTCCCCACGCTCCCGCGGACCGCGGCCCTGGCCGCGGTGAATCCGGACATCCCCGCGTCGCCCCCGGACGACTGGCACCGCGTCTTCGCCGCGATTCGCACCCGCAAGTGGTTCGTTCTCACCGTCACCCTGGTCGGCACCCTCGCCGGCATCGTCGGCTCCCGGGTGCTGAAACCGACCTATCAGGCGAGCGCCACGGTATGGCTCGAGATGCCCGATCCCGACGCGCGCCAGCGCGACGCGGGGCCGATCGCGAGCGGGCAGCTGCTCGGGAGCACCGTCGGATGGCTGGATCTACTGCGCTCGCACGTCGTCCTGGACGACGTCGTGCGGCAGTGGCGGTTGTACCTCGCGCCCAAAACGCGGGCCGACGTTGCGGCGCTCGCGACGTTCGCCGTCCCGGGGGAAGTGCGGCCCGGGCGCTATCGCATCGACGTCGATGGCGACGGCCGGCACTTCCGTCTGGTGGATCTGGAAGACAAGGCGCTGCTCCAGAGCGGCAGAGTGGGGGACTCGGTCGGCGCAACGCTGGGCTTCGCCTGGGCGCCGACGGCCGACGTGCTCAAGCCCGGCGGCCGGATCGAGTTCACGGTCGCGACGACCGGGGAAGCGGCCCAGAAGCTCGCCGAAGAGCTGCGCGTCCGCGCGCCCCAGGACGGCAACAACTTCGTCCGCATCGAGCGCCGCGGTCCCAACCCGAGTCTCATCACCGGCACGGTCAATACGGTCGCGGAGCGCTTCGTCGCAGCCGCCGCCGGCCTGAAGCGCGAGCGCCTCTCCCAGCTCGCGGCGATCCTCAAGGAACAGCTCGATCAGGCTCAAACCGATCTGCGCACCACGGAAGGCGCGCTCGAAGGATTCCGCGTGAGCCACGCCGTGCGTCCGTCCGAAGGCCCGGCCCAGGGCGCCGATGGCCGACGCACCACCGCAGACCCGACCTACGCGAGCTACATCGATCTCCAGGTCGCGATCGGCGGCCTGACGCACGACCGCGAGGCCATCGGTCGCATGCTGGCCCACGCCGCCGATTCGGGCGTCGCGGTGGACCAGCTCTCGATGGTGGGCGCGGTGCAGCGCTCGCCCGAGCTGACGGGGGCGTTGAAGGAGCTGTCGGACAAGGAGACGGAGCTGCGAGCCATGCGCTACCGCTACGCGGACAGTTATCCGCCGGTGCGGCGCCTCGCGGGTCAGGTGGACACGCTGTCGCGGCGCTCCATCCCCGGGCTCGGCCGCTCCCTCATGGCGGGCCTCACCGCGCGCGCCCGCGAGCTCGGGCAGCGGGCCGACTCGATCGTGGGCGACCTGAAGAGCGAGCCCCCCATGGCGCTCGCGGAGGTGCGCCTGACGCGCGATCAGGCCACGGCCGAGCGGCTTTTCTCCGATTTGCAGCACCGCTACCAGGAGGCGCGCATCGCCGAGGTGAGCACCCTGCCCGACGTCCGCATCCTGGAGCGGGCGGTGCAGCCGACGCATCCCAGCAGCAACACCGCGCCGCTGCTCATCATCGTCGCGCTGTTCTCGAGCTTCGCCCTCGGGGCATTCGGGGCCGTGCTGCTCGACCGTGTCGATCCCAAGGTGCGCTATCCCGACGAAGTCTCGCACGCGATGGGCTTGCCGATCCTCGGAGCGGTGCCGCACATGAACCAGCGCAACGGCGGCAGCGCGAACGAGGACGCGAAGGCCGCGGTCGAGGCGCTGCGCGGCCTGCGCCTGAACGTGCAGCACGCCCACGGCGCCGCGGGGCCGCTCCTCATCACGGTCACGAGTCCGGGTCGGGGGGAGGGGAAGTCGTTCATCACCTCCAACCTCGCCCAGGCCTTCGCCGACGTCGGCTATCGCACGCTGCTCGTGGACGGCGACGTCCGGCTCGGCGCGCTGCACCGCGCCATGGGCGGCGTGCGCCGCCCGGGCCTCACCGACGTGCTCGCGGGGCGCGTGGACCGGGAGGCCGTGCTCCAGAAGACGGCGCATCCGCGGATCACGTTCATCGGCGCCGGGTCGCGCATGCACCGCGGCCCCGAGCTGCTCTGCTCCGACGCGCTGCCGCAGCTGATCACCGCCATGCGCGCGAACTACGACGTGATTCTGGTCGACAGCGCGCCCCTCGCCGCCGGCGTCGATCCCTATGCGTTGGGAACGGCCACCGGGAACGTGCTGCTCGTGCTGCGCACGGGCGTGAGCGATCGCGCCATCGCGGAAGCGAAGGTCGAAGTGCTGCAACGCCTGCCCATCCGTGTGCTCGGTGTCGTGCTGAACGACGTCCGCGCGGGTGGCTCGAT
>JBGPIJ010000290.1:0-3398 GCA_041484865.1 Gemmatimonadota bacterium | reverse complement strand
GTGTCGAGGCTCGAAGTCGCCTCGTCGAGGATCAGCACCGCGGGATTCTTGAGCAGCGCGCGCGCGATGGCGATGCGCTGGCGCTGGCCGCCCGAGAGCTTGATGCCGCGCTCGCCCACGAGGGTGGCGTAGCCGCTCGGTAACCGCTCGATGAACTCGGCGGCGTGCGCCGCCTCTGCCGCCGCGGCGATCTCCTGCTCCGTCGCGTTGGGCAGACCATATCCGATGTTCTCGGTCACGGTGCCGCTGAACAGCACCGGCTCCTGCGGGACGATCCCGATCGCGCCCCGCAGATCGGCAAGACGGAGCGTCCTGGTATCGATCGCGTCGAGCGTGATGCAGCCGCTCGTCACGTCCCAAAACCGCGGCAGGAGATTGCCGAGGGTCGTCTTGCCCGCGCCCGAGGGACCGACCAGCGCCACCACTTCACCCGGCGCGATGCGCAGCGAGACGTCGTCGAGCGCGAGCGGCAGCTCGGGCTGATAGCGGAACGAGACGTGTTCGACCGCCACGTCGCCCCGCGCCGGTCGAGGCAGGTGGTGGGGGTGGGCCGGGTCGACGACGCTCGGCTGCGTCTCGAGCAGTTCGAACACGCGCCGCGCCGCGCCGACCGTCTCCTGATACGACGAAAACAGGCTGGTCAGCGCGGCGACCGCCGCCCCGATGAAGACGGTATAGAGAAGGAACGAGACGAGCGTTCCCGCCGTGACCGTCCCCGCCAGCACGAGACGACCGCCCTGCCACAGCACGACCACGGTTCCGGTGAATGTGGCGAAAATGATGATGGCGAAGAACGCCCCGCGGATCGCCGCGCGGCGGATCGCGATGCGCACCACCTCCGCCATCCCGCGCCCGTAGCGCGCCGCCTCTCCCGGCTCCTGGACGAAGCTCTGCACGATGCGGATCTGGCTGAACGCCTCTTCGGCGATCGCGGTCACGTCGGCCACGCGGTCCTGCACGCCGGTGCTCGCGCGCCGCAGCCGGCGGCCGAAGAACATCGCCGACCCGACCACGAACGGGATCACCACGAGCGCCGTGGCCATGAGCCGCGGGTTGGTGAGCGTGAGCAGCACGATCCCGCCCACGAGGTAGAGCGTCTGGCGCGCGAACTCCGAGATCTGGAAGCTCACGAGGCCCTGAATCGTCCCGACGTCGGCCGAGAGCCGGCTCACGAGCTCACCCGTGCGACGCTCCGCGAAAAAGGCGGGCGACAGCCGGATCAGGTGCTCGAACAGGTCCTGTCGCAGCCGCGCGAGAACGCGCTCGCCCGTGGACGAGAGCAGGTAGGTCTGGGCGAAGTTCGAGAGCGCCTGGAGCGCGAACAACCCCATCAACAGCAGCGCGATCCGGTCCAACATGCGGCGATCGTGGTGCACGAACGCGGCATCGAGCAGGTGGCGTACGATCTGCGGGAACGCGAGCCCGACGCCGGCGGAGAGGATAAGGCAGGTGATCGCGGCGAGCAGCGTCCAGCGGTGGGGCCGGATGCGTGGCCACATCCACGCCAGCGCGCGGGGCGAGGGGGGCGCCTTCACAGCGCCGCGAGAACGAGACCGGCCCAAAGGCCGGCACCCACCGCCACGTGGGCCGCTTGCAGCACCTTGGGCAGGGCGAGCAGTACCATTGCCGCGGCCACCGCTACCTGAGCGATCACCAGGGCCAGCACATAGCGCGGGGCCCGATTGCGGCTCTTCACAGCCCAGACCAGCACGTACGCGGCCAGACTGTAGGCGAGCAGCCGGTGCGTCCAGTGCACGTGTTGCAGAGTTCCGCCATCAGGGAGGATCTGCCCGTTGCACAACGGGAATCCGGCGCAGGAGAACGCCGCCCCCATGTTCGCCGTGAGGGCCCCGAGCAGCACCGTGACGAACCCGAGCGCCGCGGCCCATACCCCCGCCCTCACGGGCCGGGCGATTGGCCGCGCCGCCACGAGCAGCGCCGCGAGGAGCAACATCGCCGTGCCGAGGTGCAGGATCACGGTCCAGGCGGGCAGGGAGAGCCAGACGGTGATCGCGCCAAGCAGGATCTGCACGATCAGCAGCCCGACGGCGACGTAAGATGCGGCGGTCGGTGAAACGGCGGTCGGTGAGGCGGCGGTTGCGGCCCGTCGCAGCCGCCAAGCGTCAGCGGCTAAGGCCAACACAAGGATGGTGACCGCCGCCGCTGCCAGCCTGTGCCCGTATTCGATCATCGTGGGCAAATCGAGCGGCGGGAGCAAGCTGCCGTTGCACAACGGCCAGTGCTCCCCGCACCCGAGTCCCGAGCCGGTGATGCGGACGATTGCCCCGAGGATGATCAGGAGATAGGTGGCGACGGCGGCGGCCCAGGCAAGGCGCGTGAATCGGGTAGTCATGGGCCGGATAATCGAGCTAGAACTCGCGCTTCTTCATCTCCTTGAAGAAGTCGCGCCGCTCGAGGTCCTCCTCGTGGTCGGGCTGGAGCGTGCTGTCGTATTGGCGCCGCCGGTTCGGCTTGATCTTGGCGGCTTTGGCGGCGTTCTTCTTGATGAGCGCCGCGATTCTCTCGTCGTCACCTTTCGACACGTGTCGCTCCCGTCATGAGAATGGCCGTCACACGGCTATAAGCCTAACCCCAACGCTTGACAGGCGCCACATTTTGTTCCGGATGAACACAAGGAGCCCCATGGACTGCGCCGTCACGTGACCGGTCCGCGAGACCGCTGGGGTGATCGCCTTCCGCGCCGGCTCGGGCTGTGGAGCGCCGTTGCCGTGCTCATCGGGTCGACCATCGGGGGCGGCATCTTCCGCACTCCGGCGATCATCGCGGCCCGCGTTCCCTCCCCGGGAGCGATGCTCGCGGTGTGGGTGCTGGGCGGCGCGCTGGCGCTGTGCGGCGCCCTCACCTACGCGGAGCTGGGGGCGATGTTCCCTCGTTCGGGGGGCGTGTTCGTCTACATCCGCGAAGGATTCGGGCGGCTCCCCGCGTTCCTGTTCGGGTGGACTGAGCTGGTCCTGATCCGCGCATCGGCGCTCGGCGCGATCGCCACCCCGTTCGCGGAATACCTGCTGCGTCTCATGGGCTATGATCCCGCACAGCCGGGCGCCGCAGCCACGGTCCACTACGTCGCTGCGCTCGCGATCGCCTTCACGGCCGCGCTGAACTACTTCGGGGTGCGCTGGAGCGCCCTGGTGCTGAACGTCGCCACCGTGGCGAAGTACGGCGCGCTCGCGCTGCTCGTGCTGCTCGCGTTCGCTTCCGGGCGCGGCGACGTTGCGCACTTCACCGCCCCCGCCGCTCCCCTGTCGGGGACGCTCTTCGGTTTGGCGCTCGTTTCCGTGCTCTGGGCCTACGACGGCTGGGGTGACCTCTCATTCGTCGGTGGGGAAGTGCGCGATCCCGAGCGGAACCTGCCGCGCGCCCTCATCTTCGGCACCGCG
>JBGPIJ010000289.1:0-3411 GCA_041484865.1 Gemmatimonadota bacterium | reverse complement strand
TCGGTCGGGAGCGCCTTGTTCCAGCGGTCCGCGAACTGCTTGGCTTGGCCGGTCAGCTTGCCCTTGTTCGCGGCCTCCTGCTCAGCGCGGAGCCGCTCGAGCTCCTCCTTCGCCTTCCGGCCCTCCTCGACCACCTGCCGGATCTCGGGCGAGAGCTGCGCCAGCGCGGCCTGCTCCTGCTCGCGTTGGATGATCCCCATGATGCGCTGCTGCGCGGCCTGGTCCGGGTCAACGCCCGCTTGCTTCAGGATCGCCCACGGGTCTTTCTTGATCGCGTCGAGCCGCGCCTGCAGTTCGGCCGTGCTCTTGTTCGCCTCCTCGAACCGCTTGCGGGCCGCCGCGCCGCGCTGGTACCCACGCAGGAGCTCGTCTCGGGTGACCCGGTGCTTCTGCCCGTCCACCGTGACCTCGTACTCCTCGGGTGGCGCGGCAGGCTTCGCAGGCGGCTCGCCCTTCGCTTCGTGGGGCGGGGGCGAGGCATCGACGGGGGCCGCGGTCGGCGGCGCGCTGACGGGCGCGGGCGGCGCTTCTGCGGGGGTTGCGATCTCGTCGGCCATGGTGGGACTCCTACTGCACCGGCATCGGGTTGGACTCGCCGGTCACCGGGTCAGGCGGCATCGGCGGAAGGTTCGGCTCGACGCCGTTGCCGGGCGGGGGCGGCATCGCGTCAGTCGGTGGAGCGCCGGCCGCGCCGGGACCGGGCGGGGTGGGGCCGCCCGGTGTGACTCCCGGCGGGCCGGCAGGCATCGGTGGTGGAGGAGGGGGAGGCACCCCCATCGCCATGAGCAACGCGGGATCGGTCGTGCGCCAGAGCTGCGCGTGCTCCTGTTGGTGCATCGCGAGCCCCTCGATCAGCGCCACGTTCTCGCGCGCCTCGGGGCTCGCGCCGACGACCGCGTGCTCACGCATGTGCAGTGGGTGGTTGTCGGTTGCCATCGCGAGGACGGTCCCGCCCTCTTGTAGCCGCTCGTTCTCCGCGCGGATGTTGAGCAGCTCCGCCTGCGTCCCCTCGATCGCGGGCTCGAGCCGCCCCGTGGAGAGCACCTCGAGCAGGTGCTCTGGCGTCTTGATCGGCGAGCTCGGCATCTCGAGCAGCATCTGGGCAATCGCCATGCGGCCCGCGATCGTGCGCGTCATCGGGTTGCCGATGTCGACCGTGACCCGGTTTACCTTCGCGATGCTCTCGCCGGTCCACTCCTTCATCAGCATTGCCTTCGACTTCCCGGCGATGTACGCGACCTGAGGTGCCTTCGCGAACCGCTGGTAGATCTCGACGGTCTTCGTCGCCATCGCTTCCAGCCACCGCACGTAGCCGCGCTGCAGGCCCGCCGTGAACTGGACGGCCTTGGAGTCCATGAGCGCGAGCGCCTGCGCGGGGGCGCCCTTGCCGAGGCTCTCCCCGGGGTTGCCGCGCACGACAGCGTTCACCCCCGAGATCGTCTCGATGTCGCCGACGAGCTGCTGCTCGGTCGCGGGGAGGTGCTCGGGTAGGAGCGGCGGAGGCTGCGGCACTGGCGGCTGTGTGCCGCCCTTCACGAGCGTGAAACCTCCCTTTAGGTCCTCGACCGTGTACTGCGCACCAGCGGGAGCCCACCACACACCCGTGCCGTAGTTGCTGATGTGGCTGAGCGTCAGGCTTTTGATGCTGTTGACCGCGTGCTGCAGCGGCAGGAGGTCGAAGAAGCTGGTGTACCCGCGCTGCGACCCTGGAATCTCCTCGGGCGCGAGCCGCACCACGGGCAGCCACGGATACGGCAGCGGGCCCTCGAAGCACCACAGGTCGCCCGAGAGCATCTGCACGTACCGGCCGTCAGGTAGACTGTCCGTGCGGTCGTGGTACCAATGCCACAGCCACACGTCGTCCGAGTCGACGCGCCGGGTCTCATCCTGCATCCGTGGCCGGCGCTGCTGCTCGCTGACGCACGACGGGAGCTGGCGGATCTTGTCCGCGAGGTCGGGGAAGCGTGCCGCCAGGTCCCACTTGTTCACGGGCTCCCGGATCGCGTACCAGACGTGCTGCCGCGTGTTGCTCTTCGTCGTGTCACGTGCAACGTCGCAAGGCAGCACGCAGGCGTACTTGATGTCGCCGCCCTTCTCCGGCCGGCCCGTCTGAGGGTTGACCGCGAATTCACGGCCCGCGTTCGGATCCCATGTGATCGTGCCGTAGGCTTCGCCGAACTGGCCGCCGTTGCGCGTCGCCTCGATGCTGATGCCCTCCAGGTCCTTCTCGCGGTGCGCCGTCTCGAGCAGCGCCGCGGCAAGGATGGTCTGCGCCATCGACTCGTGGTCGGTGTTGATCGCCTTCGGTTCGAAGTGGGGACGCGACCCGGTCACCATCACGACGATGTGCTCGCCGATGTTGTGGAGGTGGTTCGCCTTGCAGGTGACGTACTCTTCCTGGTCGCCCGCGATACCCATGGTGCCGCCGTCCTCTGCGCCCGCGTAGTAGGCGCTCATCATCAGGCGCCAGAGGTCGAGCTGCCCCGACGTGCGGAGCCACTCGTAGAACGTGTCGATCTTGGTGTCGAGGATGCGGCAGAGCTCGGCTGTAGGCTTCGTCGCCCAGTATGTGTCGGTCAGGGTCTCAGCCACGTCGCCTCCCAAATGCCTGCTCGAACGCCTGCGCCGTCTCGCTCTTCCGCTCGCCCTTGCCCCACGGGATGTGATGGGTGAACGGGATCACGTCCTCCGGGAACGCTGGGTACGGGTTCGACCAGGTGTCCAGGTTGCGATGAAAGTAGATCGCCGCGTCGACCGCGTCGAAGTGGCCGTCCTCTTTCGAGCGGTCGAATTCGGTGCGCTGCTTGTTCCACACGCCGAGCCGAAGCTGGCGGCGCAGCGCCGTACATGACGGCGAGATCCACCACCCGTGATTGCGCACACTGATGCGCAGCGCGTTGACCTGCGCCTCCTTGTCGTCTTTCTCGGTCGGGTTGAACCCGAGGCGGTGGAGTTGGTCGAGGTCGGCAATTAACCGTAGGTCCGTGTCGCTCCACCGCACCGCGGGTTTGAGCTCACGCAACCCGGCAGCCTTGCGCGCTGCGGGCCCCCAGAGCTTCTCTTCCGTATCGGCCACCGCTGCCGCGATCTTGTCGGTCGTCGCGCGCTGCAACCGCACCTCGGCCTGCACCACGCGCTTCGCCAGCTTGAAATGGTAGTAGCCGAAGAGGATGTGATGCCAGTCCTCGAAGCCGACATCCATCGCGACGACGGGCTGCTCGTAGGTGGGCGCCGGGGGCTCGGACGCGGCCACGACGTCATCCACCGCCTGTGTGTATTCGGGACAGATCGCGCGGGACTCGTCGACCACCCACTCACACCAGAGCTCGCGCCTAGCCTTTGTCGACTCGCGCCCACCCATCTCGGCGATGAGCTTCGTCTTGGCGCCGTCCGAGAGGTGGCGGTTGTCCT
>JBGPIJ010000288.1:0-3411 GCA_041484865.1 Gemmatimonadota bacterium | reverse complement strand
GAGGCATTGGTATGATCGGTGAGGTAGGTCTCGCCGTTCGTCAGCCGGAACATGAGCCAGGTATCAATCGTCCCGAATACGACTTCGCCCGCATGAACGCGGCGGTCGAGCCCCGGCACGTGCTCCAACAGCCACTCGATCTTGGTCGCGGAGAAATACGGATCGACGAGGAGGCCGGTGCGCTGCTGAATCATCGGGGCCATCCGCCCCTCCGTCAGCTCGCGACAGCGCGGCGTGGTGCGGCGGTCCTGCCACACGATCGCGCGGTGCACCGGGCGACCCGTGTCGCGCTCCCAGGCGCAGACCGTCTCGCGCTGGTTCGTGATGCCGAGGGCAAGGGGCACAACCCGCGCCCGCTCCACCGCTTCGCGCGCCGCGTCGACCGTTAGCCGCAGGATCTCCTCGGGATCGTGCTCGACTTCCCCCGGGGCGGGGAAGTACTGGGGGATCTCGCGATAGGCACGCCCCAGCACCCGACCGTCGCCGCCCACCACGAGGGCGGTCGAGCCCGTGGTCCCCTGATCGATCGCGAGGACGGCGCTCATGCGGGGAACGGCGGCCAAACCAGGCCCCGGTCGGTGACAAAGCCCGTCACGAGCGACCCGGGCGTAACGTCGAACGCGGGATTCCAGGCCTCGACTCCCGGCGGGACGATGCGCCGGCCCGCGATGGTCGTCACTTCGTCCGGAGGGCGGTGCTCGATGGGAATGCCAGCGCCGTTCTCGAGCGCGCGATCGATGGTGGACGACGGCGCGGCGCAGTAGAACGGCACCGCGTGCTGCCGCGCGAGCACCGCGAGCCCGTACGTCCCGATCTTGTTGGCGAAATCGCCGTTTGCGGCCACGCGGTCCGCCCCCACGATCACGAGATTGACGCGCCGCTCGCGGAGCAGCGCGCCCGCGGCACCGTCGACGATCACGGTGCACGGGATTCCGGCGTGAGCCAGCTCCCAGGCGGTGAGCCGCGATCCCTGAAGCACCGGTCGCGTTTCGTCCACGTAGACATGCACCGCCCGACCCGCCTCGTGCGCCAGGTAGACCGGCGCGAGCGCGGTGCCGATCCCACCGGTCGCGAGCGCGCCCGCGTTGCAGTGCGTCAGCACGCCGGCGCCATCGGCGATGAGCGGAAGTCCCGCCTCTCCGATGCGGCGGCACATGGCGCGATCCTCGTCCAGAATCGCCGTGGCCTCGGCCCGGAGGCGCTCCCACAGGGCGCCGCCCTCACCCGGCGTCGCCGCGGCGACGCACCGCATCCGCTCGAGCGCCCAGCGCAGGTTGACGGCGGTGGGACGGGTTGCGCCGAGCAGATCCTCGAGCTCGGCCTGCCGCACGAGAAAGGCGTCCCGCGGCGCGCCGCGGTGCTCGCGCAGCCCGACGGCGAGTCCCATCGCGGCGGCGATGCCGATGAGCGGTGCGCCGCGCACCTGCAGCGTACGGATCGCCTGGGCGACGGCCTCGGCACTCTCGAGATCCCGCTCGACCCATGTTTCCGGAAGCATCCGCTGGTCCACGATGCGCACGGCGCCGGAAGGGGCCCAGGAGATGGATTGCACAGCCATGAGGGACAAAGGTACGTGGTACGTGGTGCGTGGTGAGTGGGTACGCACCCGAGCCACGCACCACTCCCCACGCACCACGCACAGGTGTAGCATTTCCCCTATGATCTACGAAACGCTCCTGTTTGAACCCCGCGACGGCGTCGCGTTCATCACGATCAATCGGCCCGACAAGCTGAACACCTTGAACGACCGGGTGATCGAAGAACTCTCGGATGTGGCGGGCCGGCTCGCGACCGAGCCTGAGTTGAGGGGGGCGATCCTGACCGGTGCCGGTAGCAAGGCGTTCGCCGCGGGAGCGGACATTGGGGACCTCGCCCGCCAGGGCCCGTTCGACGGCAAGGCCCGGGCGCTCCGGGGGCAAGCGGCGCTGCGCCGGCTGGAAACGTGCGGCAAGCCGGTGCTCGCCGCCGTCAACGGGTTCGCGCTCGGCGGAGGATGCGAGCTGGCGATGGCGTGCCATCTCCGCCTCGCGAGCGAGAACGCCAAGTTCGGCCAGCCGGAAGTGAAGCTCGGCGTCGCGCCGGGATACGGCGGCACGCAGCGGCTCCCCCGCCTCGTCGGTAAGGGCATCGCGCTGCAGCTGATCCTCACGGGCGAGATCATCGACGCGCAGGAAGCCTATCGCATCGGCCTGGTGAACCGGGTCGTGCCGGCCGGCCGCCTGCTCGACGAAACGGAAGCGATGCTGCGGACGATCCTGTCCATGGCACCCCTGGCCGTGGGCCTCGCGCTGGAGGCGGTCGAGCGCGGACTCGACATGTCACTCGAGGAAGGCCTGCTGCTCGAAGCGAACCACTTCGGCCTGCTCGCGGCCAGCGCCGATATGAAGGAGGGGCTCAGCGCGTTTCTCTCCAAGCGAGCCCCGAAGTTCGAGGGCCGATGAGGACGCTCATCGCGGGCGTGGGGCTTCTCGCTGCTTGTTTCTCCGAACAACCCCGGCCCGCGCCGCCGCTGCTCTTCCTCACTCTAGGGAAAGCGTTCGTGCGTTCGCCGGACACTCTCAACGGCACGGTCGGGGCGAATGATCCGGACGGGATAGACTCCGTGTGGCTGACGGTCGGCTCCGTGCCGATCGGGGGCTGGGACGGTGTGCTCGCAACCGAATTCACGACCTCGTTTCGCGTGCTGATCGGCCCGGGGTTCACCGGCGGCGACCGACTGCCGATCCGGGTGAAGGCACGTGACGTGGCTGGATTCCAAGGGGAGCTGGACAGCGCGGTAACGGTCTCCCCATGAAGGGCAACAACTTAGTAAGTATTGACAGCACAATGACTTCTGAGTAATTTGGATAGGAAGTCTGGAGGCTCTCGCGGGGTCGCCGCGGTACGCCACGGGACGTCCCGTGGCGGTTTTCGTAAGGGGGGTATTCCTGGGCGAACGGCGACGCAGCAAGCCGATGGCGGTCAGCGAAGCGCTGGAGGGGTATCTCGCCCGCTCGGGTCTCGCACGGCGGCTGCTCCAGGCGCAGGTCATTCCAGAATGGCCCCGGCTCGTAGGTCCGCAGATCGCGGCGGTCACCCAACCTGAAAGCGTTGCGCCCGACGGCACTCTGTTCGTCAAGGTGACGACGAGCGCCTGGATGAACGAGCTGCAGCTGATGGCGCCCCAGATCATGGCGCGCGTCAACGCCGGGCGCGGCGCCGGGCGCATCCGCACCATTCGCTGGCTTCTTTCACGTTAGGGGATTATGGCGAAAGCGAAGGCGGTCGCAGCGAAGACGAAGAACAACGGCGACTACCAAGCCGATGCCATCCAGGTTCTCAAAGGTCTGGAGGCAGTGCGGCGGCGGCCCGCGATGTATATCGGGTCCGTCTCCGGCCGGGGACTGCATCATCTCGTCTATGAAGTCGTCG
>JBGPIJ010000287.1:0-3419 GCA_041484865.1 Gemmatimonadota bacterium | reverse complement strand
CACCGAGGTCGAGAAGCGGGCAGTGCGTGACTCGGCCCAGTCGGCGGGCGCGAAAGAGGTCTACATGGTGGCCGAGCCGATGGCGGCGGCGATCGGCGTCGGGCTCCCCGTCGAGACGCCCACCGGGAACATGGTGATCGACATCGGCGGCGGCACCACCGAAATCGCAGTGATCGCGCTTTCGGGGATCGTCTCCGACACCTCGATTCGCACGGGCGGGGACGAGCTGGACCAGGCCATCGTGCAGTTCATGCGCAAGAACTACAACCTGCTGATCGGCGAGCCGACGGCCGAGCTGATCAAGATTCAGATCGGCTCGGCGGCCCCGGTGGGCGAAGAACGCGAGATGGAGGTGAAGGGGCGCGATCTGGTCTCGGGCATCCCCAAGATCGTCCGGGTCCATTCGAGCGAGATCCGGGAGGCGGTCCAGGAGCCGATCCAGCAGATCGTGGACGCGGTGCGCCGGGCGCTCGAAATCACCCCGCCCGAGCTGGCGAGCGACATCGTGGATCGCGGCATCGTTATGACTGGCGGCGGAGCGCTGATCCGCGGCCTCGACATTCTGCTCCAGCAGGAGACCGGCCTGCCGATCCATCTGGACGATGATCCCATGACCTGCGTGGTGCGCGGCACCGGCCGTATCCTCGACGAACCGGAAAAGTACCGCAACGTCCTGACCAGATAACGGATGGCCCTGGGAGTCGATAGGCACGCGTCCCGAGCCGACACGCTGTTGTTCATCGGGTGCGTGTCGCTGTCGGTGGCGGCGATGAGTCTCCCCGATCGGTTCCGCGATCCGGTGGCGGGCGCTCTGCGACAAACCGTGCTCGCGCCCCTGCTCTCGCTCCAGGAACAGTCGCAGCTGCTCGTGGCCTCGCTGTCCCGCTACCAGATGGTCGTGGCGCAGCGCGATTCCGCCACGCTCACGGCCACATTCGTGCCCGAGCTGCGCAGCGAGAACGCGCGGCTGCGCGGACTATTGAGCCTGGGCCAACGCCTCGGCACCGGGTACGTCGCCGCCGAAGTCCTGCACCAGGCCCTCCCCACCGATCCACTCACCCTGCTCGTGTCCGGCGGCAAGAAGCAGGGCGTGCGTCCGCTCGCTTGCGTCATCAGCCCCGATGGTCTGGTCGGGCTCGTGAGCGCGGTGGACGACCAAACCAGCGTCGTGGTTACATGGGCGCACCCGGAGTTCCGCGCCAGCGCAATGGCCGCAGACGGGAGCGTGTACGGCATCGTGGCTCCGCACGGAGCGGAAGGGCCGGGCAGCTGGCTGCTCGAGCTGCGCGGCGTCCCCTACCGCCAGCTCGTGCCCGATGGCACGCTCGTCATGACGTCGGGGCTCGGCGGGGTCTTCCCCCGGGGCATTCCCATCGGGACCGTCGTGGGCCTGGCGCGGGAATCGGGCGGGTGGGAACGGACCTACCTGCTCCGGCCGGCCGTGCATCCGGCCGCGGTGTCGCACGTCATGGTGCTGACGGGATCCCGAGGCGGCGGGGGCGGCGCAGGCGACATGCACAGCGTCTTCCAGAGCGCGGGCGCGACGCCGTGAGGTCGACCGACAAGTATCGCATCGTCATCATTCTCGCCGGCCTCGTCGTGCTGCAATTCTCCGTCCGGACCCGCCTCGGGGACGATCGCATGGCCCCCGACTTTCTGCTCCTGGCGCTCTTGATCTATACGATTCGGGCGCCGCGGGGAAAGAGCGCGGTCGCCGGATTCCTGGTGGGCCTGCTGCGCGACGCGCTCACCCCGGCCTCGTTCGGGGCCGCCGCGCTCGCGCACACCATCGTGGCCTACCTCGCGTCCTCGAGCAAGGCGGTGTTCTTCGCCGAGAACCTCGTGGTCAACGGTTGTCTATTCTTCGCGGGCACCTGGCTGCGGAACCTCATCGTGGCGGTGGCCTCGAATAAGATGCGGAGCGGCGTGCTCGGGTGGGAGCTGCTCGTGTGGTCGCCGATCCAGAGTCTCACGACGGCGCTGACCGGGGTGCTCGTGCTGTGGCTGTTCCGCCGCGAGCTCGCGATCCGGATGGGAGACACGTGAGCGCGTTTCAGTCGCACCTCGTCGCACAACGGCTCGGCGTGGCGCGGTTCGTCTTGTGGACGACCATGAGCGTCCTCGTGGTCGCGTTCTTCCGGGCGCAGGTGCTCGAGCACGGAAAGTACCAGCTCCAGTCCGAAACGAATCGGCTGCGGCCCATCCCGCTGCCCGCGCCGCGGGGGATCATCACCGACCGGAACGGCAAGGTCCTGGCGGAGAACGTCCCCGGCTACACCATCTCGCTCCTCCCCGGCGATGAAGCGGCGCTGCGCGGGACGCTGGCGCGCCTCGCGCCGGTCGTGAAGCTCGACAGCGCGGAGATCGAGCGCGTCCTGATGCGCTACCGCCGGGCGCCGTACGTCCCGGCCGTCGTGCTGTCGGACGCGAAGTTCGCCGTCGTCTCGCAGCTCGAGGAGCATCGCCTGCTGTTCCCGGGTCTCCTGATCCAGCCGGAGCCGAAACGGTACTATCCCGACAGCGGGGTCGCGGCGCACCTCTTGGGGGCCATCGGTGAAGTCACCGAATCGGAGTGGTCGCAGCGGCGCTACGCCGGCGTGCGCCTCGGCGCGCTCGTCGGGAAGGATGGACTGGAGCGCCAGTACGACGACTCGCTCCGGGGGGCGGACGGCATCCGCTTCGTCGAGGTGAGCGCGCTCGGACACGTCGTCCGCGAAGCGGGCGCGGCGCCGACCCTCGCCCCCGTGCCGGGGAGCCCGCTGCGGACGACGATCGATCTCGATCTGCAGCGCTACGTATCGCGTATTTTCCCCGCTGGGCGGCGCGGCGCCGTCATGGCAGTCAATCCCGCCACCGGCGAGATCCTCGCGCTCTACAGCGCTCCCGGCTTCGACCCCAACGCGTTCGTCGGGGGCGTGGATCCCGAGTACTGGCGCCGGCTGAACGAGCCCGAGACGCACCCGCTCTTCGACCGGGCGATCCAGGCGCGCTATCCCCCCGGGTCCACCTGGAAGCTCGCGCTGGCGGCGATGGCGCTGAAGCGCGGCCTCGTCACCCTCGACGGCCGGATGCCGATTCCCTGCCGGGGCGGCCTGCAATACGGCAACCGCTTCTTCCGCTGCTGGCTTCAGGAGGGACACGGTGACCTGACGCTTTCCGAAGCGATCGCCCAGAGCTGCGACGTCTACTTCTACCAGCTCGGGCTCAAGATCGGGCTGACCTCGCTGCTCGAGGATGCCAACGCCTGGGGGTTCCGCTCCTCGACCGGCATCGACCTGCCGGGTGAGATGCGGCCGGATTTCCCGAGCGGCCCCGAGTACTACGACCGCTTGTACGGCGCCAGGCGATGGACCGCGGCCGTGACGCTCAATCTGGCCATCGGCCAGGGTGAGAACGCGCAAACGCTCGTCAACATGGTG
>JBGPIJ010000286.1:0-3436 GCA_041484865.1 Gemmatimonadota bacterium | reverse complement strand
CGGTCCATGCCGCGCCGGCTCAGGAGGTCGAGCTTCGCGTGCCGGACGTCACGCGCGGTGCGATGGCAATCGAGGACCTCCCCCACGAGCGCTTGCACCGCGGCGCTTCCGGGCTCGGTGGCGAAGGAGAGTGCCGCGATCGTCGCCTCCGCGTCGTGCAGCCGTCGCTCGTAGAGCACGAGCGGCACGGAGAAGCCGGCCGCATCGTCGACGCTGGTGAGCGTCGCTGCCGCCCTCGCCGCCGTCTGGCGCAGGCCCCCCGACGCCTCGGCAAGCGGCGGCAGGACGGCCTCGCGGTGCGGCACCGGTGAGCGGGCCGGGGCGGGTGCAGCGTCGGGCGCGGGCGGCCACGCCACGACGGATGACCCGTCCGGCAGGGCTGGCGGTGCCGTCACGGTCGCGGCCTCGGTGCCGGCAGCGGGTCGGGCAAGCGCCGCGGCCTCAGCCGAGGGTCGGCCTGCTGCCGCCACCGCGCCGGGTCGGGCGACCAGCGCCACCGCGCTGAGCACGCCGTCACGCTCCACACCGAGGAGCAGCGCCAGACCCTTCGCGAGCGCCTCCGCTGCCGCTCGCTCGAGGTCGCCACAGCGATCGACCCGCATGCCGTTTGCCTGGCGAATCGTGTCGCCGGCGCGTAGACCCGCTGGGCCCGCAAGCTCGGCCGCTGCCACGAGCCCGGGTCCGCCGGGCTCGGTGGCGCCATGCTGCTCGACCTGCACGCCGAACGCCGCCGGCAGCGCGCAGGGTGTCGCCGCGCCGGCCGGCCGCACGGCGACCAGCAGGAGGCCGGCGGCGCACGCGAGGTCGAGGAGGCGCCGCCTGCCTCGATGCCAGCCGCCCTTCTCCCTCATTTTCATCGAGAATCTCCCGTCCTTCCAGAATTGCCGGACCGCACCGCTTCCCCTAGCATCGTCTGCACGCGGCATGCGTGCCGCAACGAGCTCGTACCCACCCGGTCGACGGCATGGGCGCGAGAGGGGGCGGAGGACTACAGGGGGGCCTCCGCCCCTGTTTTTTCTTCGCCGCGTCGCGTCCGGCTCCACGGGCGCGACACAAACCACAGCACTCGCGGAATAGCCAGCACGCTGGTACTGATGCAGCGTGCATCGTGCCCACTTCCTCGGCGCGCATCGCCGCGAGCTGCGCCACGCCGCTCCGCTCCATGGATCGCCTGCCGGCAGCAAGGCGGAGGGCATTCGCTGGGACCTCAGCGAGCTCTACGCCGGCCCGAGCGATCCGCTTCTCGCCGCTGATGCTGCGGCAGCTCGGCAACGGGCGCAGCAGTTTGCGGCATCGTTCCGGGGCAAGATCGCCGTCGGCGCGCTCGATGCGGCCGCGCTGCGTGCCGCCCTGGTCGAGTACGAGGCCATCCAGGAGCTCGGTCAGCGGCCGGGCTTCTACGCGTCCCTGCTCGCGGCCGCCGACAGTCAGGATCCGGTCGCGCTCGATCTGGAGCAGCGCACGAGTGAGCAGCAGGCCGATCTCCGCACCCTGCTCGTCTTCTTCGAGCTCGAGCTGACGACACTCGATGACGCCCGCTTCGCGGCGCTTCTCCGAGATCCGGCCCTCGACGACTACGCGCACTACCTGCGCGCACTCCGCCGCTTCAAGCCCCACGTGCTCAGCGAAGCCGAGGAGCGCGCGCTCACCCGCAAGGATTTGAGCGGACGGCTCGCATTCGTCCAGCTCTACGACGAGCTCGCCGGCTCCCTGCGCTTCCGGGTCGAGGTCGACGGCGAGGAGCGCGATCTCACCGACGGTGAGGTGATCGCGCTCCTCCACCACCCCGACCGCGCGCTGCGCCAGCGTGCCCTCGCGGCGTTCCTCGACGTCTACGCCGGCGAGCGCCTGCCGCTCACGGCGATCACCAACGCGCTCCTGCTCGACCACCGCATCGAGTGCGAGATGCGCGCCTACGCGGATCTCGCCGCGCCGACGCATCTCGCCAACGAGGTGGAGCCGGCCGTGGTCGCGACCATGCTGGACGCCGTCGAGCGCCACTACCCCGTAATCCAGGACTTCCTGCGCCTGAAGGCACGCCTGCTCGGCTTGCCGCGCCTCGGCAGCGCCGACGTCTACGCGCCGATCGACGGCCACGCCGAGGCGATCCCGTTCACCGCCGGGCGCCGCATCATCCTCGATGCCTTCGGGCGCTTCAGCGGCGCCTTCGCCGATCTCGCGGGCAGCTTCTTCGACGGGCGCTGGATCGACGCCGAAGTCCGCCCGGGCAAGCGCCACGGCGCCTTCTGCGCCGCCGCGAGCCCGCGTCATCATCCCTATGTGCTGGCGAGCTACGCGGGCACGACGCGCGATGTCGCGACCCTGGCGCACGAGCTCGGCCACGGCATTCACTACACGCTCGCTCGCCGCCAGACGCTCCTCAACTACGACGCGCCGCTGGTGCTAGCCGAGACCGCATCGGTCTTCAGCGAGATGCTCGTGACCGACCACCTGCTCGCCGCCGCGCCCGACGCTGCCACCCGCCGGCGCATCCTCGTCGAGACGCTCGACGAGATGTACGCCACCGTCTTTCGCCAGCACGCGCTCACGCGCTACGAGCTCGCAGCCCACGCCGCGCGGCGCGCGCACCGGCTCTCCGCCGACGATCTCGGCGCGCTCTGGTGGGAAGCGCAGGCGCGCCTGCACGGCGACGCCGTCGACATGGACCACGCCTATCGCTCCGGCTGGAGCGTCATCCCGCACTTCGTCCACAGTCGCTTCTATTGCTACGCCTACGCCTTCGGCGAGCTCCTGATCCTCGCGCTCTTCCAGCGCTACCGCGAGGAAGGGCCGGCCTTCCTCCCGCAGTACACCGATCTCCTCACCAGCGGCGGCAGCACCGAGCCCGCCGCGCTGCTCGCGACGCTCAGCTTCGACATCGGCAGGCCGGCGTTCTGGGACGGCGGCTGCGCCGCGATTGCCGCGATGGTGGACGAGTTGAAGCGGTGCGTGTGAGGGAACCGGGCATGGTGGACGAGCGCGTGCGGAGCGTGTGAGCGAGCCGGGGCGGCGAATGCACGAGCGCGCGCGCCGGCGTCAGGTCAGCGCTGCGCATGCGGCGCGGGCGCCTCACCGTGCGCGCGCCCTCCACCCGTCGCCTCGATCAGAACGCTCTCACTACAACACGCACGATCCGTGCGTCGCCTCGATGCGAGCGAGGAGGCGCGTGAGCCCGAGGCGGGTGAAGAGCGGACGCGCCACGTCCAGGCGGGCGCCGCGGTAGCGCAGCTCGTCGAGGGTGAGGGCGAGCGGGACGTCGTCGCGGAGCTCGGCGAGACGGCGGCTCAGGCGGGCGCGCGCGGGATCGGCGGCGAGGCCCCGGGCGACGGCGGGCGGAAGCTCCGCCGGGTGGGCCAGCATGTCCTCGAGGCCGGCAAAGCGTGCCAGCGCCGCGCGTGCGGTCTTCGGTCCGACGCCCGGCAGCCCCGGGATGTTG
>JBGPIJ010000285.1:0-3451 GCA_041484865.1 Gemmatimonadota bacterium | reverse complement strand
CACGGATGCATTGATCGCGATCAGGTCGGAGAGCAGGTGGCCTTCCGCCATCTTCGGGAGCGCGGACAAATTGAGGAACGACGGCGGGCGGATGCGCCACCGCACCGGCTTCGCGGTGCCGTCCGACACGAAATAGTTGCCGAGCTCGCCTTTGGGGTTCTCGATTCCGACATACGCTTCGCCGGGCGGCGCCTTCACGCCTTCCATCACCTGCTTGAAGTGATAGATCATCGCCTCCATGTCGTTCATGGCGCGCGATTTGGGCGGCAGGATCAGGCGCGGGTCGGCCACGTTGATCGGGCCATCGGGGAGCCGCTCCAGCGCCTGGGTCAGGATGCGGGTCGACTGGAAACACTCCTCGAGCCGGACGAGGTAGCGGTCGTACACATCCCCGTGCTCGCCGATCGGCACGTCGAAATCGTACGTCGCGTAGTCGAGATACGGCTTGTCCTTGCGCACGTCGTAGGCTACGCCGCTGGCCCGCAGCATCGGCCCGGACAGCGAATGGTTGACCGCCTCGGCGGGGCTCAGGACGCCGACGCCCTGCGTGCGGCCCGCCCAGATGGCGTTGCGCGTCAACACCCGATCGATCTCGCGCAGCGTGTCGGGAAAGGTGCGCAGAAATTCTCGCATCCGCGGGACGAATTCGCTCGGGATGTCGGCCATGAGGCCGCCGACGCGCGTCAGGCTCGTCGTCAGGCGCGCCCCGGTCCACATCTCCTGGAGGTTGTAGATCTGCTCGCGCTGCTGGAACGCCCACAGAAACGGGGTGAAAGCGCCCAGGTCGATCGAGGTCGTGCCCAACCAGACCATGTGCGAGATGATCCGGCTCATTTCGCAGGCGATCACGCGCAGCACCGTGCAGCGCGGCGTGATCTCGATCCCCATCAGCTTCTCCGCCGCGAGCGCCACGCCGACGTTGTTGGACATCGGCGCCAGATAGTCGGTTCGGTCCGTGAGGGGAATGATCTGATTGTAATGGCGATACTCACCGAGCTTCTCGAACCCGGAGTGGAGATAACCGATGTGCGGAATCACGCGCACCACCGTCTCGCCGTCCAGCTCGACCACGAGCCGCAGCACGCCGTGGGTCGCCGGATGCTGCGGGCCGAGGTTGATGAGCATGTGCTCGTCGGCGGGCTCCCCGGACGTCGCGACACCGAGGGGCACCCGCACGGGATTTCCCTCGGCGTCGAGGCCGGGGGTGGCGAGCTCGAAGTCGATCGTGCGCTTGCTCATTCGGAGTTGGGAATCTTGCCGCGCTCGCCCCGACGCAGGCGCTCCTTCATCTCCTCGGGAAGCTCGTGATACGCCTCGGCGATCGACAGTTCTTCGAGCGAGTAGTGCGCCTCCGGATTTATCGCCAACGCCTGGCGCACCTGCTCGGCGCGGCTGAAGCGCCCGCGCAGCGGAAAGTCTTTGCGGAGGGGATAGCCCTCGGCGTAGGTCTCCCACATCAAGATTCGACGCAGGTCCGGATGCCCGCGGAACGCGATGCCGAACATGTCGTACACCTCGCGCTCCAGCCAATTCGCTCCCGCCCAGAGCCCCACCACCGAGTCGATGGTCAACTCCTCCCGCTGATCGAGCTCGACCTTGACCCGCAGGTCGGTGCGCCGCGCGAGCGAGCGCAGGAAGTACACGACTTCGAGCGGCCGCTCCCGATCGCGGTACTCCACGGCGGTGACGTCGACGAGGTAGTCGTACGCATGCTCGGCCGTGTCGCGCAGCCACTGCATGATCTTCCAAAGCGCTCCGGATTGCACGAACACGACCGTCTCGCCATCGCGCGCCACAGCGGCGCGGCCGATGGCGGTGCCGAAGGTCGCTCGCAACGCGTCAACCGAGGGATTCACGCCGAACGAAACTGGTGGACCGAGTTGCCGAAGGGTTCCGAGATCTCGTCGATCTGGTCGGGGGGCAGCCGCAGGCCCCGCTCGTCGAGCGGGTGCTCGTCGCGCAGCTCGCGATCGGTGAGCGACTCGCCCTTGATCTTCTTGTGCAACAACAGCACGCCGTACAGCAGCCCTTCGGGGCGCGGCGGGCAGCCCGGGACGTACACGTCCACCGGCACGACCGTGTCGATGCCCTGGACCATCGCGTAGTTGTCGAAGATCCCGCCGGTGGACGCGCAGGCGCCCATCGAGATGACCCACTTGGGCTGCGGCATCTGGTCGTAGATCGTGCGGATCACAGGCGCGAGCTTGAAGGGCAGCCGGCCGGCGCAGATCAGCACGTCCGCCTGGCGCGGGCTGAACGCCTGACGCTCCATTCCGAAACGCGCGAAGTCGAATCGGCTCGCCGCCGTGGCCATGAACTCGATGGCGCAGCAGGCCGTTCCAAACGGCATCGGCCAGAGCGAGTTGGCCCGGGACCAATTGACCAGGTCGTCGAGCCGGGCCAGGAGCCAGTTCGGGCTCTGCCCCGCGATCTCGGTGGTCTGCGCGACGTGTTTCACGCGGCTATCCTCTTCCACTCCATTGAAAAGCGCCCCGCTTCCAGACGTAGACGTACCCCACCACGAGGATCAGGAGGAACACCAGCATCTCGACCAGCAAGAAGCCCATTCCCGGGCCCCCCCCCGCCACGGCCCCCGGGTCGCCGCTCGCGAAGTAAATCGCTCCCCACGGGATCAGGAAGACCGTCTCGATGTCGAACAAGATGAACAGCATGGCGGTCAGATAGAACTTGACCGAGAACCGCTCGCGGGCATCGCCGAGCGGGGGCATGCCGCTCTCGTAGGGTGCCAGCTTCGCCGGGGTGGGCCGGTGCGGGGCCGCGAGGTGCGACAACCCGATCAACAGCACGGCATTCGCCGCCACGAACACCAGCAGCAACAGGAGCGCAACGTAGGGTTGGTGCATGGTTTTCGTGCGAGACGCCGGGAACGTATTCCCCGGTGGAACGCTTGTCAACCGAACGGAGTGGCGTAAGTCTCGGTGCGGCCGATATATTGCCCGCCGATGTCGATCAAGCCCGACCGTTGGATTCGGCGCATGGCGCGCGAGCACCGCATGATCGAGCCGTTCGCGGACGATCGCCCGCGGGGCGTGATCTCCTATGGCGTATCCTCCTATGGATACGACATGCGGGTCGCCCGTGAGTTCAAGATCTTCACCAACGCCCTCTCGGCCGTGGTCGATCCCAAGGCCTTCGACGAGCGCTCGTTCGTCGAATTCACGGGCGATGTGTGCATCGTGCCCCCCAATTCATTTGCCCTTGCCCGCTCGGTCGAATATTTCAGGATTCCCCGGAACGTCCTGACGGTGTGCGTGGGCAAGAGCACCTACGCGCGCTGTGGGATCATCACCAACGTCACCCCGCTCGAGCCTGAGTGGGAGGGCTTTGTGACGCTCGAGATCTCGAATACCACGCCCCTGCCCGCGAAGGTGTACGCCAACGAGGGCATCGCCCAGATGATCTTCATCAAGGCGGATCGGATCTGCGCCGT
>JBGPIJ010000284.1:0-3462 GCA_041484865.1 Gemmatimonadota bacterium | reverse complement strand
GAAGGCGTGCCGCAGAATCGTCAGGAGCCAGCCCTTGGCGTTCGTCCCCTGTTGATACTGGTGCCAGGCGCGATAGGCCTTGAGCATCGTTTCCTGCACGAGATCGTCGGCGTCCGTCGCGTTGCCGGTGAGCCGGAGGGCGACGCGGTACAGGGAATCGAGGTGCACCAGCGCCTCCTGCTCGAAGCTGGCACGGCGATCATCGACGGGCGCTGGAGCGGAGGCCGGGGCGGGGGCGGGGTGATCCGTCGGTTTCGAGCCGGCCATGCCCAAACCTGACCTTGGGCTCCCGTGTTGCGCAATGGGGTGCTACGTTTCGCGCGCCGTGGTTCACAGCATCATGCCGCTGGCTGTCCTCGAATCCGTCCGCAACCTCGACACTCCGGTCGAAGACGGCCTGACGGAGTTTGCCGAAGAACTCCTGAGCAAGCGTCTCGGCCTTTCCCCGACCGTCGCCACGCAGCTCGCGGAATATGAGGTGTTGGTACGGCGAAACGGCCGCGTGGGCCGTGGCCACGTCGAGGCGCTGCTTCGTCTCGTGGGGCGACGGCCCGATGCGGACCTCGTCTTCGCGGAGGCGGGCCGCCGGGCGGCCCGGCGCGCCGTGCGCGGGCTGTGGATCGTGTCGCGGCTCGGTGCCCGCCTCGCGCCTCGAGTCCTGGGGTTTCGCGCGGCCCGGCGCCTGGCCCGGTCGGTGCTCGCGGCGGAGCTGCGACGCGAGGCCCACGTGCCGATCGCCGCGGTGCAGGACACGCTCGCCGTCGTCGCGACTCCGGACGGCGCCGCGTGTGCCCTCTACGCCGCGGCGCTCTCGGAAATGCTGCGTCTCCTCGTGGGGATCGAGGTCGCGATGGTGCACACCTCCTGCCGCGCGACCGGAGCCTCGACGTGCGAGTGGCGCGCCGCGGCGGCCGACCCGCGGCACTGCTGATGCCCGACGGACCGCTCGCCGGTTTCGATTTCGCGGCGCTCCGCGCGGCGCTCGACGAACTGCGCGCCGACGCGTGGCTGTTGTTCGACTTTCATCACATCAATCCCGCCGCCGCCCAGCTGTTGGGCCGGGCGGCGATCGGCATGGGAACGAGACGGCTGTTCGTGCTGTTGCCGCGCGACGGCCGGCCGGTCGCCCTCGCCCACCGCATCGAGCAGCACACGCTGGCGGGCTTTCCCGGAGAGGTCCGGCCCTACTCGGCGTGGCGCGAGCTGCACCGCGAGCTGCGGTCTCTCGTTCAGGGGCGCACGCTCGCGATGGAGATCTCGCCTGAGGATGCGGTGCCGTACCTGGACCGCGTCCCCGCCGGCGTCGTGGAGCTGGTGGAATCGCTCGGCGCCCGCGTCGTGTCCTCCGGGGCGCTCGTTACGCGGTTCGCGGCGCGCTGGAGCGAATCGGAGCTACGCGACCATCGTCGCGCCGCCCAGGCGCTCGCCGAGATCGCGACGCAGACGCTCTCCTGGGCGGGCGCTGAAACCGCGCGGGGAGCGGAAGTGCGCGAGGCGGGCCTTCGGGACCGGGTATCGGACGCGATTGCGCGGGCCGGGCTCGTCACCTTCGAACCGCCGATCGTAGCGTTCCAGGAGAACTCCGCGCTGCCGCACTACGAACCCCGCCCCGGGTCGGACCGCCGGCTACAAGCCGGTCAGGTGCTCCTGATCGATCTCTGGGCCCGTACCGGACCGAGCACGGTTTGGGCGGACCAGACCTGGGTCGCGTTCGCGGGGCGCTCGCCGGACGCCGAGATCCGGCGCGTCTGGGACGCGGTGCGGGGCGCGCGGGACGCCGTCGTGGCCCGTCTCCGGCAACCGGAGACCGGCAACCGGGAACCCGGAGCGGTGACCGGCGCCGACCTGGATGACGTCGCGCGCGCGATCATTCGGGATGCGGGGTACGCCGAGTACTTCGTGCACCGCACCGGGCATTCCATCGACCGCGAGCTGCACGGCTCGGGGCCCCATCTCGACAACTTCGAGACCGCGGACACCCGGAGTCTCGTCCCTGGAGTGGGGTTTTCCGTGGAGCCGGGGATCTACCTCCCCGGCCGGTTCGGGATGCGCAGCGAGATCAACGTGTTCCTGAGCGAAGCCGGCCCGGAGGTCAGCCCGCCCGCCCCCCAGCAGCACCTGCTCCTGGTCTAAAACTCGCCCTGGAATAGCGTCTTGCGGCCCCCCCAAATGGGTGACATTTTCCCCAACGTAGTGGAGACCCTCTCCGCTTCGAGCTCCTTCCGAGAGCACAGAGATTCTGATCCGGTACGACAGGTCTAGATGGAGGTGACGCCGTGTTGCCATCGCGTTGTCCGATCCGCAATTCGCGATTCCCGCATTTGGAGGACGTGTCCATGACGCATCATGTGCGAGGCGCTCTCGACCGCCTGTTCGCGCACAGCGTCCTGTGGGTGGTGGCGCTGGTTTGCGTCGCCGCTCCGCTCGCCGCGCAGGAAGCCACGGGCAAGCTCGAAGGCACCGTTACGGATCAGGCGGGCGCTCCCATCGCGAACGCCCAGGTGACGATTGTCGGCACAGCGTACGGCGCGCTGACCAGCGAGAAGGGCTACTACTTCATGAACAACGTCCCGGCCGGCGCGTACACGCTGCGGGCGAAGTTCATCGGGTATACCGCCGCGGAGATTCCTGGGGTGCGCATCCTCGCGGGTCAGACGGTGACCCAGCCCATCAAGCTGACACCGTCCGCGGTCGCGATCGGGCCGGTGGTCGTGGAAGTCGCCGCCAACCCGATCGTCCCGCGCGATCAGGTGACGTCGAAGACCTCCGTGAGTGCCGCAGACCTCCAGCACCTCCCAGTCGAAGACCTCCGCTCCGTAATCGATCTCCAGCCCGGCGTCGTCGAGAGCGGCAAGGGGCGAGGCGTGTCGATCCGCGGCGGCCGGCCGGGAGAGGCCGCGACTTACATCGATGGCGTGCTGGTGCGCAACACGCAGCGCGGCCGCACGCCGCTTGAGGTCGGGGGCAACGCCATCGAGGAAGTGTCGGTCACGACGGGCGCGCTTTCGGCCCAGTTCGGCGAAGCGCAGTCGGGCGTGATCGGCATCGCGACGAAGGCGGGGGGCCAGAAGTACCAGGGCGCCTTCGCCTATCAGAGCGACGACCTCGGACTGTGGGATAACATCGGGTACAACCGCCTCGAGGCGAGTTTGAGCGGCCCGATCCGCGGTCGCTTGACGTTGTTCCTGGCGACGACCCTGACGGGGCAAAAATCGACGGACGCCCCGATCCAGAGCGACAAGGACCGGCCGATCTTCGTGAGGAACGGGATCGACACGCTCGTGCGCCAGCCGAACAGCGTCGGGGCGGCGGTGACGGACTCGACAACGGTCGCGATCCCTCGGTTCGTGCAGTACAACGGCACCTGCGGGCAGTACGGCGCCGCGGCCGCGGCGACGACGAGCACGGCGCAGCAGATCCGGGACAACTACGGCGTTGCGTGTCAGGGGTTGCGGATCCCTT
>JBGPIJ010000283.1:0-3473 GCA_041484865.1 Gemmatimonadota bacterium | reverse complement strand
GGGGACCGGGGGAGACGCAACTCGAGACTGACCGCCGGGCGATCCGCCGCAAGATCGCCGTGCTGCGACGCCGGCTCGAGACCGTGGCCGACCATCGGGCAAACCAGCGGCTCGGGCGGCGCACCCTGTTGAGCGCGGCCCTGGTCGGCTATACGAACGCGGGGAAATCGAGCGTACTGCGCGCGTTGTCGGGCGATGACCTGTTCGTCGAGGACCGTCTGTTCGCCACGCTCGACACGGCGACGCGTGAAGTGGACGTCGGGGAAGGCTACCGGCTCCGCGTCACCGATACGGTGGGGTTCATCCGCAAGCTCCCGCACCACTTGGTCGCGTCGTTCCGGGCGACGCTCGAGGAGGCGCAGGAGGCCGATCTCCTGCTCCACGTCATCGATGCTTCGCACCCTGCCTGGGAGGAACAGGCCCGCGTAGTGGACGAGGCGCTCGATACGATGGGCCGCGGAGCGCGGCCGGCCGGCGCTCCGCGGCAGCGGGTGGTCTGGGTGTTCAACAAGGCGGATCTGCTCTCTGACCCGGAGGCGTTTCTCGCGGGCGTGCGGGAGCGTTACCCGCACGCGGTGCTCACGTCGGCCGTCGGGTCCTCCCCCGGCGGCGTCGAGGAGCTTCGTGCCGTCCTGCGGACGGCGGCGCAGGCGCTGCGTCCGATCGCGCAGATTCGTGTTCCGATCAGTGACGGGAAGCTCCTGGCCGCATTGCATCGGGAGGCGGAAGTCATGCGGGAAGTGCAGGTCGATGGCGTGGTCGAAGTAACGGCTCGGGTGGAGGCTGCACTGCTCGGGAGATTGCGCCAACAGGGGATCGAGGTCGAGATCGGGCCGTGAGGCTCGCCCGCGCCATCCGCTCGCTCCCCGCTCGATTGCTGCACCCGCTGCGGCGCCGCACCGCCCTCGGGCAGCTGCGTCACCGTCGGCCACCGCGGAGCGTTCTGTTCGTCTGTCATGGGAACATATGTCGCAGCCCTTACGCCGCGGCAATGTTCGCTCTCCGACTCGCCCGACAGAGCCGCGAGGACGTCGCCGTGGACTCGGCGGGATTCATCGGTCCAGGTCGCCCGTCGCCCGAGAACGCGCTCGAGGTCGCCGCCAGGCGCGGCGTCGATTTGTCCGCCCACCGGTCCCAACTCGTCACGCCGCGCCATTGGGCGGGCACCGACCTCGTGGTGGTCATGGAGCCCGGTCAGCGACTGCAGCTCGAGACACTGTTCGGGCGAGAGGGCCGCGCCGTCCTGGTCCTGGGCGATCTCGATCCGGATCCGGTGACCGGCCGAAGCATCGCTGATCCGGTGGAGCAGCCCGAGTCCGCCTTCGAAGACAGCTATGCGCGTATCGATCGGTGCGTGGATACGCTGGTCGGGGCGCTGTTCGCCTCGACGCGAGCCTCTCGAGCCCCCTCCCTATAAGCACACCCCGGCCGCGCAGCGCGCGAGGTTTCAGCAGCACTCGTCTACCGACTGACGACGCCCGATTCGACGAGCTTCTTGTAGAGCGCCTCAGCCGCGCGCCGGTGCCCGGCCACCGACAGGTGGCCGCCCACGTACGGCAGCACCTCGTTGAGATAAGGGTGGAACGCATCCATCAGCATGACTGAGCTGACCCCGAGCTGATCAAAGAGCGCGGACAGGCGCTGTTCAGGGTAGTGCCGGTTCATGCGAGGAGGGGGCTGGAGGCGCGCGAAGGCATCCCAGCCCGGTGACAGTCTCAGTTCGAATGGGACGACCAACGCCACGTAGACGATGCGTCGTGCGCGGGTGATCTGCACGATGCGTTCGAGTAGCTTCTCCGTGATGCGCCAACCCTCCGCCACGACCTTCGGCTGCTTATCGGCGTCCACGTAGGTGTAGAGCAGCGGATCCAGCCCGTCAAAGCCGTGCGCCCGCAGCAGGAACGGACGGAAGCGATCCTCCGGATCCTGAGGATTGGGACCCAGGAGCCGCAGCAGCCAGTACTCGAGGACATGGTAAGTCACGACGTGGTGTCGCAGAAAGGTGGTAAAGGGATCGGCCGTGGTCTGCCGTAGCTCGCCGTGGGATTCGACGAAGTAGGGGCGGTAGCGGTCGTTGTGGCTTCTGCAGAGATCGTACATCCCCAGGCTGTTGTTGCAGATGTCGTTCAGCGGGAAGATCTCCTGGATCACCACGTCGGGATCAAAGGCGAGGCCGTAGTCCCGGAGCGCGATGTATTCCTGCGCCGTGCCAAAGTCTCCCACGCCGAGGTTGATGACCTCCCAACGTGTAGCGCCCCGGTGATTCAGCAGCTGTTCCAGCCGTTGTTGGAAGGTCTCCTCGAAGTTCACTTGCACCGCTTCGCAGAACGAATCCCCGATGACGACAATGCGCTTCACGCCGCGGGGCTTCGCGAGCTGGTGCTCGCGATCCCGGAACCCCATCGAATTGAAGCTCACATGGACGGGGCGGCCTTCCACGGCGATGTCGTACGAGCCGTTGGGAACCTGGCTCCAGCCCAGGACGGGTTGGTATCTCCAATTGGGGCTCAGATTGTAGTCGATTCCCGTGGCGCGGATGGCGACTTCGAACAGTGCCACGCCAACGACTACCGAGGCGAACAGGAGCACGACGTTCCAACGGTCCGTCAATGTGTCAGTGGAGCTCTCAAGATCGTGTGGGTTCACCCGGGACGTGCTGGCTCGTCTGGCAAGAATGAGACCGTTTCTCCACAGGGGGCGCTCGCCAGAGATGGTGGCTCACCGCCACACTCGGCTCCAGTGCGGCTCGCTTGTCAAACGGATGTGCCGGGTGGCCGTAAGGAAATCCACTCCTGGCATGCCTCTTGCCGCTCCTCGTGGATCGACTCGCTCCCGATGGGGCCCAGTCATACCATGGTCAGCAGCCGAGCAAATCGAATCGGGGGGCAATGACACGCCTGGTTGCTGGTCTCCCCGCTCTGTAGTGTCTAGCGCCATGGTTGAGACCAACCCCACGGGCCGGATCTCGCGACTGGAAGCGTTTCGCGGGCTGGGCGCGATCGCCGTCCTCGTGACCCACTGCTTCCTGGTCGTTCCGTGGGACGGCAATGGTGGACAGTTGGCCCTCATTAAGCTCGTGTGCCTGTTTCTCAATGGCCACACGGCTCTGATGATTTTTTTCGTGATTAGCGGCTACGTGCTCGGACTCTCGTTGGACAAGGGAGCGGGTCGGCCGGACAACTTCTCCCGCTTCTACGTCCGCCGAATGTTCCGGATCTACCCGGCCCACGTGGTCGCGCTGGGGTTCATCGCCATCGCTTTGTCCTCGTTCGACCACGCGGTTCGCCCGTCCCCCGCATCACAGATGTTCGGCGCCTGGTTCCCGGCGCATCTCTCGCCGGTCGTCGGGCTGTTCAACTCGCTGTTGCTCCGCGTCGACATGAACGGGGTCGCCTGGACGCTGGTACTGGAGGTGGCGATATCACTAGTGTTTCCGCTGCTCTATTGGACGAGCCGCCACTCGTCCGGGTGGG
>JBGPIJ010000282.1:0-3493 GCA_041484865.1 Gemmatimonadota bacterium | reverse complement strand
GGCGCGCGAGCTCGGGACTCTGGAGCACCCACGCGAGCGCGGTGCGGCGCCACCACCCTTCGAGGAGAATGCCGCTCGCCCGCGTCTCCGGCCAGGTGTCGGGAGCCGCGACGGCAAACTCCCGGAACCCGGGGCCGAACCAGAACGCCGAATCGCGGGTGGCCGCCGGAGCAACGGCGAGACCCGAGTCGAGCTCGGTCGCCGCGATCGCCCGGCCGGCGTGGGCCCGCGCGCCGCGGTGCAGATCGCTCCAGTCCGGTGCCGGCGGCGGCGGGCCGTCGGCGGAATCTCGCGCCGGTGGCTCTCCATCCGGGGTCGGCGCGACGAGCCATCGTGGTGGGACGTCGTCGGAGCGGGGCAATGCGAGTGCCGCCCCGGCCACGCGGGCGTGCGGACTCCAGAGGGGCGCCCGGCGGGCGAGCGCCGACGCGCGGTCGGCATCCCACACCGGCATGCGCGCGACCGCAGTCGCGAAGCTCGGGAAGCCGTGCGGCAGTCCCCGTGATTCGAGCCACTCCGCGCCGAACGCCATCCGCTCGAGCTGGTCGCCCCCGGTGTCGGCGGGACTCGCACTGCCGCGGGCGACGCTGGGCAGTACGAAGTACACCGCCAGGGCCGCGAGCAAGAGAGCGCCCCATGTCGCGCCCAACAGGCGCGGTCGGTCGCGCAGCGCCCAGAGGAGACTGCTGACGATCGTAACGAAAGCGAGCCCCTCGACGATCGGGACGGCCGGGATACGCACGACGAGCGCCCCGCGATCGAGGCTGCCGTGCAGTCCCGCGACGACTTCGCCGGGATCGAGCGCCGCCCCGCGCGCCAGGACGACCGCGAGCAGCGCGAGGAGAAGGCCGAGGTGCCCGCGGGCGTGCGGGCTCGTCGTCGGGCGCCAGGCGGCGAAGCGCAGCGATCCGATTCCCACGTACAGGAGGCCGACGACGAGGATCGCGGTGACGGCGCCGCGGAGCGCGAAACGCTGGGACGTGACGGCCCAGGGCAGCTCGCCGACGTAATAGCCGATGTCCCGGTGGAGCACCGGATCGACGAATCCGAAATGCGGCGGCTTGGACGCGAGCAGCATCTGAAGCCACCAGTCGCCGCTGCCGACCGACAGCAGCACGCCGTAGAGGACGCCGGTCGCGATCGCCGCGGCCAGGAGGGTGCGCTGCGGGACGGCTTCGACGATCTCGAGATCGCCGAGACGGCGCGGCAGCTGCACCGACCCGATGGCGCGATACACGTAGTACAGGTTGCCGACGCCCCACCCGATCGCCAACGCCAAGACGACCCCGTGCAGCAGCCGGGCGAGGTCCCGGGCCCCGAGGTAGACGTCCCCCCCCGCCCCGTCGATGCTCGCGGCCCAAGCGCGTTCCGCCGTCTCAATCGCGGCCCCGCGACCGCCCACGAGGACCGCGACGAGCACGGCCAGCGCGAGGAGGAGCGTGTTCCGGCGGTTCGCCGGCTTCATTGCGTGGCGCGCGCCGCCTCGAGCCAGGTTTCGACCTCGCCCCGGTTGGCCCGCAAGGCCATCTCGCTCGGCGACTCGAACCGCAGCACCAGCACCGGCTGCGTGTTGGACGCACGCAGCAGCCCCCATCCTTCGGGGAAGGTGATCCGTACTCCGTCGAGGCGCGAGATCGGGTACTTGGCGCCGAAGTGCCGGGCCGCCTGCTCGACGATGCCGAACTTGCGATCATCGGGACAGGCGATCCGGATCTCGGGCGTGGACACGGTGGCCGGCAGGTCGGCGAGGAGCCGTGACATCGGACCCTCGTGCTCGGCGAGGTAGCGCAGCAGGCGCGCCGCTGCGAAGAGCGCGTCGTCGAACCCGTACCAGTCGCCGCCGAAGAACATGTGCCCGCTCATCTCTCCCCCGAGCGGCGCGTGCAGCTCCTTCATCTTCTGCTTGATGAGCGAGTGGCCGGTCTTCCACATCACCGGTCGCAGTCCGGAACGCACGAGCTCGAGGGGCAGGACCTCCGAGCACTTCACGTCGAAGATCACCGGGTATCCGGGCCCGAGGCGCCGGGCCAGATCGCGCCCGAACAGGACGAGCAGCTGGTCGCCCGGGACGACGGCGCCGCGCTCGTCGACCGCACCGATGCGATCCCCGTCCCCGTCGAAGGCAACCCCCAGCTCCGCTGCTTCGCTCCGCACGGCGGCCTGGAGGTCCCGCAGGTTCTCGATCACGGTCGGGTCGGGATGGTGATTCGGGAACGTGCCGTCGGACTCGGCGAACAGCGGGACGACCTCGGCGCCGAGCCGCTCGAGCGTCTCGATGGCGAGGAGGCTCGTTACGCCGTTGCCGCAGTCCGCCACGACCTTGACCCGGCGTGCGAGCGGGGCGTTGTGCGCCACGATCGCGTCCTCGTAGCGCTGGAGCACGTCGGAAACGGACTCGTGACCGCCGCCCCCCGGTGCGACGGGCGGCGGGTCCGCCATGAGACGACGCAACTGCTGAATGTCCTGGCCGTAGATCGCGTTGCCGGCAAGGACCATCTTGAATCCGTTGAACTCGGGAGGGTTGTGCGAGCCGGTGACCTGGACGCCACCGTCCACGTCGAGCGTGTGCGTGGCAAAGTACAGCGCCGGCGTCGGGACCTCGCCGACCTCGACCGCGGTCGCCCCCCCGTCGCCGAGCCCGCGGATGAGGCCGGCGGTGAGAGCGGCGCCCGACGGGCGGTTGTCACGACCGACGGCGATGCGCGGCGCGCGGCTCAGCTGGAGGGTGGCGAAGGTCGCGAACGCCTTCCCGATGGCACGGGCCACGTTCGCCGTGAGCTGATCGCCCACGGTGCCGCGGATGTCGTATTCGCGAAAGATGACGGCGGGGAAGTCCACGGACGTCACGAGGCCTGCCCCTCGCTCAGTCGCGGTGGGTCGAGAGCTGTGCGGCCGCATGCGGCGCGTCCACCGCGGCGGCGCCGATGCTCGCGCCGCTCGTCCGCGCGAGGTCGAGCAGCCGCGCCGGCTGCACGCCCAGGACGATCAAGGCGATCACCGAAGCGGCCAGGACCGCCGCCGTGAGCCGGCTGACACGCATCCCGGCATGGGCGTCCTCGGAGGGCTCAGGTTTCATGTACATCGCCATGATGACGGGAAGATAGTATCCCGCCGAGATGACGGTCGCGATGACGATGAGGGCGGCGAGCACGCCCTGTCCCGCGCCGGTCACCGCGATCAGGATGTACCACTTGCCGATGAAGCCGGCCGTGCCCGGAAAGCCCAGGAGCGACAGCATGGAGATCGCGAGGGCAAAGGCCAGCGCGGGATGGCGCACCCCGAGACCGGCGAGGTCGTCGATGCGCACGTCCCGCTCGCCGTTCCGCCCCTTGGCGGCGAGGAGGGCGAACGCGGCCAGCGTCATGAGGATGTAGGCGGCGAGGTAGAACAGGAAGGCCGCCGAGCCGATCGCGTTGCCGACGCTCACGGCGGCCAGCAGGTATCCCGCGTGCGCGATGGACGAGTAGGCGAGCATGCGCTTGACGGTGCGTTG
>JBGPIJ010000281.1:0-3517 GCA_041484865.1 Gemmatimonadota bacterium | reverse complement strand
GTAAAGGCGGTGTCGGGAAAGCGAAAGCGGTGTCGGGAAAGCGAAGGCGGTGTCGGGAAAGCGAAAGCGGTGTCGGGTAAGCGAACGGGGTGAGGTCCCGACACCCGACACCGCAGTCGCCGTCCCGGCACCGCCGTCGCCTTCCCGACACCTACGTCGCCTCAGCCCGATTGAGACTGTCAAGTCCCGTCCAGCACTTCCCGCACCCGCCGCGCGAGCGCGTCCGGCGTGAACGGCTTTTGAATGTAGGCCGTGCCTTTCTCGAGCACGCCGCGCCGCAGCATCGCGTCATCCGTGTACCCCGACATGTACAGGACGCGCATGCTGTAGTCCAGCGGAATCAGCTGCTCGGCTAATTCTCGGCCGCTCATCCCGGGCATGATCACGTCGGTCAGGAGGAGGTGGATCCGTCCCGTATAGCTCGCGCGGACGCCCAGGGCTTCAGGCCCGGCGCATGCATCGAGCACCGTGTAGCCCTCCGAGCGCAGCACCTTTTGCGCGAGCGAACGCACCGATTCCTCGTCCTCGACGATCAGCACGGTCTCGGAGCCCCGCGGCGGGCGTACCGCCGGTGCGGGCAGCTCGTCCGCGACTTCCTCGCCGCACGGGAGATGGATTTTGAACGTGGCGCCCTGGCCCGGCTCGCTGTGGACCCAGATGTAGCCCCCGAACTGCTTGATGATGCCGTACACCGTGGCGAGACCGAGTCCCGTGCCCTTGCCGACGTCCTTCGTGGTAAAGAACGGCTCGAACAGGTGCGCCCGCGTGTGCGCATCCATACCAAGGCCGGTATCGCTCACTTCGAGCGCGACGTACCGGCCCCCGTCCGTCGGGGGGTGCTCACGCGTGTCGGGGTCGTCCGGCTCCACCTGGGCGGTCGCGATCGTGAGCCGTCCGCCCTTCGGCATGGCGTCGCGGGCGTTGATCGCGAGGTTCACGAGCACCTGCTGGAGCTGGTTCGGGTCGGCCCGCACCGGCGCGACGTGACCGCGCAGCACGGTCACCAGCTCGATGTCCTCCCCGATCATCCGCCGCAGCAGCTTCTCCACGTCCGCGACGACCGCGTTGAGGTTCACCGACTGCACCCGGAGCACCTGCTTTCGGCTGAACGCGAGCAGTTGCTGGGTGAGGGAGGCCGCGCGCTCCGCGGCGCGGCGCACCTCTTCGACGTCCTTGCGCGACACCTCGTCGTGCTCGAGCTGCCGTTCGAGCAGCTGACAGTAGCCGAGGATCGCGGTGAGCAGGTTGTTGAAATCGTGCGCGATGCCCCCCGCCAAACGGCCGACCGCTTCCATCTTTTGCGACTGGCGCAACTGCTCTTCCAGATGGCGGCGCTCGGTGACGTCTCGCGCAAGCACGAGGCGGGCCGGACGCGACTCGAACGCGATTTCGCCGCCCGACACCTCGACCTCGAACGCCGTACCGTCCCTGCGGTGGTGGACCTGCGTGACGTCGGTGGCGGGGCCGCCGCCCGCGGCCGGGCGCAGCGCCTGGTCGAGCGTTGCGGGATCGGCCTCGCGGTAGACGTCGCGGACCGTCATCGAGAGAAATTGATCTCGCGTGTAGCCATACCTCGTCAACGCGGCGTGGTTGACGGCGAGGAAGCGGAGCGTGTCGCGATCGTGTACCCACATCGGCTCGGGGTTCGAGTCGAACAGCAGCCGATACTTGTGCTCGCTGGCCTGGAGCCCTTCCTCGGCCCGCTTCCGGTCGATCGCGAGCGCCACCTGGGTGGAGACGAATTGGAGGATATGTTTTTCCGCCTCGCCGAAGCGCAGGCCCTCGGCGTAGCTCTGCGCCACGAGCACCCCGATCGTCCGATCGTGGGTCTTGAGGGGAACGCCGAGCCAGTCCAGGGAGGGCGTGCCGATGAGCTCGACCTCGCCCCGTCCCTCCAGCGCCGCGTGCACGTCGGGGGTGGCGAGGAGCGGCTGGCCCGTGCGCAGCACGTATTCCGTCAGTCCCCTGCCCAATGGGCGGGGAGCGTCCACGATATCGTATTCGTCCACGAAGTACGGGAAGCTGAGCGTGGCGGACCCGGGATCGTAGATCGCGATGTAGAAGTTGCTCGCCGCCATGAGGCCGCTGATGATGTCGTGGATCGTGCGTAGCAGCGCCGGCAGGTCGGGTGCCGTGTTCGCCGCGTCGGCGATGCGGTAGACGGCCGTCTGGACCCGCTCGGCGCGCGTCTGGTTCGTGACGTCCCGGAAGCTGAAGACCCGGCCGACCACCGTGCCGGCGATTCGTTGCGGCTGCGAATAGCGCTCGAACGCGCGCCCATCGCGGAACAGCAGCAGGTCGAAGCTCTCGGCGTCGGGCCGCCGCGCGAGCTGGTCCAGCTTGGCGCGGAACCCCTCGGGATCGACGAGCTGCTCTTCCAGGAACCGTTCGAGCCGCCCCGCGTCCCGCGACGCGAGCACCTCGTCCGGCACGCGCCAGATGCGGGCGTACTTGTCGTTGTAGCTCGCGATCCGGCCCTCTCCATCGATGACCAGGATGCCGTCGGCCGTGGACTCGAGCGTCGCCGCCAGCAACGACAGCGTGGCGTTCAGTACCTGCTCGCTCCGCTTCCGCTCGGTGATGTCCCGGTAGTTGAACACGACCGCTCCGACCGCCGGGTCCGCCAGACGGTTGATCGCGGTCCCCTCGACGTAGCGCCACGATCCGTCTTTGTGGCGGGCGCGGAACTGCGTCTGCATCACGTGACCCGGTATCGCCACGAGTTCGAGAAACAACCGCTCGAGCTCCGGCCGGTCGTTGGGGTCGACGAATGCGAATGCGCTCTGTCCCACGTTCTCGACCGCATCGTAACCCAGCACGCGATTTGTGGATTCGCTCGCGTACAGGACCGTTCCCGCGGCGTCGAGCAGCACCACGATGTCCAAGCTGTGCTCGACGAGCGCTCGAAAGCGCTCTTCGCTCGCCCGCAACTTGCGCTCGGCGAGCTCGCGCCCGAGGATGTCCGCGCGCAGCGCCTCTTCCGCGTGCTTCAGGGGCGTGACGTCGCGGGCAACGACGGCTACGGCGTTCTGCTCCGCCATCGGCGAGAAGGTCGCGCTGAACCACACCTCAGCTCCCCCAATCGGGAGGGAGTAGTCGAGTGCGACCGAGGCTCGGGTCGCGAGCGCCTGCCGGACGGCGGAGAGAAACTCGCGGGCCCGCTCGGGGGGAAAGACTTCGTCGAGCGTCTTGCCGAGCAGCTCGGGCGCCGGGCGGTAGAGCAAGGCAGGGTTGGTCGGCGCGATCCTGACGTAGCGGCCGTCCGCATCGAGGACCAGGACGACGTCGGTCATCGCCGCGAGCAACGCCCGCAGCTCGTCGGCCGAGTCGCCCGCCGGGCGGATGGGAGCGGGGTGGGGGGGGACCATGCGGAGGATAGCTCCCGAGGCAGGACTCGAACCTGCGACCCGCCGGTTAACAGCCGGCTGCTCTACCAGCTGAGCTACTCGGGAATGGACGACGCCGTCACAATAATCGCTCCGCGACTGCTCGACTTCAACCCGGGCTCGCCTCCGGC
>JBGPIJ010000280.1:0-3528 GCA_041484865.1 Gemmatimonadota bacterium | reverse complement strand
GGCATCGCGGGTCTTCAGCATCTCCGCCACCGCCTGGTACATCAGCCCGTACAGCGCGGGAATCCCCTCCGACGGCCGGTCGAGCCAGCCGCGCGGCCGCGCGTGCGCCACCGTCCCGGCGTGATACACGCCGAACATCAGCGCCACGGTGCGCGGGATGTTCACGTACCCGAGCTGCCCGATCAGCGCGATGCTGTCCGACGGGGCGAGCGGCGCGTAGTGCAGCTTGCGCCCGAACCCCTGGCCCTCGAGATACGGCGTGAGCCCGAGTTGGTCGGCGTACGAGCCGACGGTGCGAGAGAAATAAATCGGCCGGCGGCCCTCCTGGTCCTTGATCGCCTGGAGCACCACGATGTCCGCGCGCTCCAGATAGGGACGGCCCATCACCTGGGGATCGAGCGTGGTGGCGATCGTGCCCAACTTGACGGTGGCCTTCTGCTCGAGGACGTAGTAGGGCTGGAGCGCGGCGAGCTGCCCGTCCGAGAAGCTCAGTACCGGGCCCGTCGGAGTGTACCACGGCCGTCCCCGGTACACGCTCGGCGCGGTGCTTGAGTCGAACGGAAACACCGGGCGGCGCTGCATCTGGCGCAGGTACCAGTCGGTGTTGCCGAGGGACAGGTTCAAGACGACGACGTCTTTGCGAATCCCCTCGACCTCCTGCGCGTACCACAGCGGGAACGTGTCGTTGTCCCCCGCCGTGACGAGCACGCCGTACGGCTCCACCGACTGGAGCATGTCGTACGCGAAGTCGCGCGCCAGCGTCTCGCCGGCACGCGACGCGGTGAGACGATTACCGAACAGCGGCACCAGCGCGACCAGCAGCACCGGCGTGCTGTACAGCCAGCGGCGGCCTTCATCGGGCACGCGCGGGGCGAGCCAGTCGCCCACCGATTCCATCACCGCCGCGAGCCCGATGCCCACCCAGATGCCCCACAGCGCGAACGACGCGACGTAGAAGTAGTCGCGCTCGCGCACTTCGCGCGCGAGCTGCGGCCGGTCGGGGTACTCGGAGAATCCGTACTTGAAGTTCAGATAGACCAGCAGGATCAGCGTGAGCGTCACCATCAACGCAGTCATCGCCGCGGCGGAGCGCTTGTCCGCCTTCCAGTGGCGCCAGGCGCCCAGCAGTCCGGTCGCGCCGAACAGCACCGCGAGCCCACGACGGATCCCCGGGTCCCAGTCCCGCGCCCACTGCCAGCTGAAGTACTGGAGCCACATCCCGATCTGCGCGACGAGCGTCGCCTGGCGCTCGGTGAGCGGCGGCTTGCCGTACTGCTCCCGGTTCAGGACGGCTTGCAGGGCGGCCCATGTCGTCGGCTCGCCCTCGTTGATCGCGGGATAAAAGTGGGCGCGGATGTACATGAACAGCCACAGACTCACGCCCAGGACCCCGACGACCACCGCGGAAATGAGGAAGCGAGGGCTGACGAGCACCTTGGCGTCGGTGTAGAGGACGTACACCAGCACCGCGGGCGCAACCAGCAACCCCATCAGGTGGTTCGTGGCTGTGAGGGCCAGCAGATAGATGATCAGCAGCAGATGGTGATCGCGCCGGTCCATACTCGGCTGGTCGCCCCAGCGCACCACGAGCCAGAGCACGAGCGCGATGGACAAGAGACTCACTGTGTACACCTTCTCGTTCACGACCGATTGGTTCCATACCGTGAACGCGGTGGCCGCCGTGATCGTCCCGGCAAGCGCCGCGAGCCGGCGCGGCAACCTGATCGGGATGATCGGCCGCAGCCAGCGCTCGGTGATCAGGAACCAGCACCCCCCGGCGATGGCGCTCGTGGCGGCGGCGAACAGGTTGATCCGCTCCGCGTAGCCCTTCGCGAACGGGATCAGCCCCCACACGTGCGCCAACAGCACGAACAGCGGATTGCCGGGCGGATGGGGAATGCCGAGCACGTAGGCGGCGGAGATGTATTCGGAGGTGTCCCAGAACTGGGTGGTCGGCGCCAGCGTCGCGATGTACAGGATCAGGACGCCGAGGGCGACGAGCCCGGCCATCACGTACGGCGGCTGTTGCTCGAGAGTCTCGTCCATGCTCCCCGGTCGTTAGTGTCGGAACTGGCGCATGTTGGTCACCACCATCGCGATCGCGTGCCGATCGGCCTCCGCGATGACGTCCGGGTCATTCACCGACCCGCCCGGCTGGATGATCGCCCGGACCCCCGCCTGAGCCGCCTCTTCCACGCCGTCTGGAAACGGAAAGAACGCGTCGGAAGCTAATACGGCGCCCGCGGGGTCGTGGCCCTCGCGGCGGGCCTTGTGCACGGCCAGAAACGACGCGTCCACACGGCTCATCTGCCCGGCGCCGATCCCGATGGCTGCCTCGTCGCGCGCCAGGAGAATCGCGTTCGACTTGACCGCGCCCACCGCCGCCCAGGCGAACTTAAGATCGCGCCATTCCGACTCGGAGGGCGCGCGCTGCGTCACGACCTTCCACGGCGATGCATCGCTCGCCACGCTGGGGGGAACGCGGTCTTGCACCAGGAACCCACCCCGGATCCGCTTGAAATCGCGGTCCCGCGCCAGGGAGGGGGAGGGGGAGGGGAGCGTTACGACGCGCAGGTTCCTTTTGTCGCGGAACCGCGCCAGGGCGTCGTCCCGAAACCGCGGCGCCACCACCACCTCCACGAACAGCTCGTGCATCGCGTCCGCCGTAGCGCGATCCACCTCGGCGTTGAACGCGATCACCGATCCGAACGCCGACGTGCGGTCCGTCGCCAGAGCACGCTGGTAGGCGTCGAGTGGATTCGCTCCGAGCGCGATGCCGCACGGCGTGGTGTGCTTGACGATGACGCAGGCGGGACGGCCGGGCCAGGGGCCGAGCGCCCCCACCGCCGCGTCGAGGTCGAGCAGGTTGTTGAACGACAGCTCCTTGCCGTGGAGCTGGCACAGCTCGCGGATGCCGGGCTCCTCGGTGGCGTACAGGGCGGCATGCTGGTTCGGGTTCTCGCCGTAGCGGAGTCCCTGCTGGCGGGTGAGCACGAGCGACAGCCACTCGGGCAGGTCATCTCCGCTCCTGCTCAGGTACTCGAGGATCGCGGCGTCGTATGCCGCGGTGTGCGCGAAGACTTTGGTGGCGAGCGCGCGGCGACGCTCGGCGCTCACCCCCGCGCTCTTCAAGTCGGCGACGATGCCCCCATAGTCGGCGGGGTCAACGAGGACGATCACATCCTCGTGATTCTTTGCCGCCGAGCGCAGCATCGAGGGGCCGCCGATATCGATCTGCTCGATGGCCTGCTCGAATCCCGTGTCGGGGCGCGCGACGGTCTCGCGGAATGGATAGAGGTTCACCGCCACGAGATCGATGGGGACGATCCCGTGCTGCGCGAGGGCGGCGCGATCGCCGGGATGGCCGCGGCGCGCGAGCAGCCCGCCGTGCACCTTGGGGTGGAGCGTCTTCACGCGACCGTCCATCATCTCGGGGAAGCCCGTCACCCGTTCGATCGGGATTACGGCGATGCCGGCCTTGCGCAGCGCCTCGGCGGTGCCTACGGTCGAGACGATCTCGCATCCCAG
>JBGPIJ010000279.1:0-3541 GCA_041484865.1 Gemmatimonadota bacterium | reverse complement strand
GGAAGCGGCACCTTTCTCCTGCGCCAGACATCGAATTGATACACGTACAAGGTAGCGACGTAGCGACGTGCAACGTTTACCCACGTACAACGCTTGTCTCATTCCCACTCAATCGTCGCCGGCGGCTTCGAGCTGACGTCGTAGGTCACCCGATTCACGCCGCGCACTTCGTTGATGATCCGCGTCGATATCTTCCCGAGCACGTCCGGTGGGAACGGGTACCAGTCCGCCGTCATGCCGTCGCGGCTCGTGACGGCGCGCAGGGCCACGACGTAGTCGTACGTCCGGTCGTCGCCCATCACGCCCACGCTCTTGATCGGCAGCAGGACCGCGAACGCCTGCCAGATCTGGTCGTACAGTCCCGCGGCGCGGATTTCGTCCACGTAGATCGCGTCTACGCGGCGCAACAGGTCGAGTCGGTCGGGGGTCACCGCACCGAGCACACGGATGGCGAGGCCCGGCCCCGGGAACGGGTGGCGTGCCACGATCTCCTCGGCCAGGCCCAGCTCGCGGCCCACCTGGCGGACCTCGTCCTTGAACAGCTCCCGCAGCGGCTCGATCAGCTGCCACGGCAGGTCGGGCCTCAAGCCCCCCACGTTGTGATGGGTCTTGATCGTCACCGAAGGCCCGCCGCGCGGTGACGCCGATTCGATGACGTCGGGGTAGAGCGTCCCCTGCACCAGAAACGCGACGTCCCCGTGCACCTGTCGCGCGGCGTCCTCGAACACATCGATGAACGTATGTCCGATGCGGCGGCGTTTCTCCTCGGGGTCCTCGATACCGTCCAGCTCTTTCAAGAAGCGGGCGCTGGCGTCCACCACCCGGAGGTCCATGCCGAGGTGCATCCGGAAGGCGCGCTCCACCTGCTCGCGCTCGCCCAGCCGCAGTAACCCGTGATCGACGAAGATGCACGTCAGGCGGTCGCCGATGGCGCGGGACACGAGCGCCGCGGCGACCGCCGAGTCGACTCCGCCCGAAAGCCCGCAGATCGCCTTGCGCGACGGCCCCACGAGCCCGCGGATCCTCTCGATCTCGTGCTCGATGAAGTGTCCCGGCGTCCAATCCGGCGTGCAGCCGCAGATCGAAAACAGGAAGTTCTCGAGGATTTCACCGCCCCGCGGGGTGTGCGCCACTTCGGGATGGAACAGCAGGCCGAACAGCGGCTTCGATTCGTGCTCGAACGCCGCCACCGGCGCATTCGGACTCACGGCGGTGACGCGGAAGCCGGGCGGCGCCCGCTCGATCCGGTCGCCGTGGCTCGCCCACACGGTGAGCGCCTCTCCAGGCTCAAACCCGAGCAACACCCCGCGCGGCTCGCGCACCGTCACCTGCGCGCGTCCGTACTCCCGCTCGGGCGAGGGCTCGACCTTCCCCCCGGAGAGATAGGTCATGAGCTGCATCCCATAGCAGATGCCGAGTACGGGGATGCCCAGGTCCAGGAGCTTCGGATCCGCAGTCGGTGCGCCCGGGTCGAACACGGAGCTCGGCCCACCCGACAGGATGATCCCCTGCGGCGCGAACTGCTTGATGAACGCGAGATCGCGATCCGGGGGATGGATCTCCGAGTACACGTGGGCCTCGCGCACACGCCGCGCGATCAGCTGCGTGAACTGCGAGCCGTAGTCGAGAATCAAGATCCGGTTCATGCCCGGTACCACGTCGTCGGCTCGAGCACTTCGCCCCGCATCAGGTCGTCCAGGGTTTCCCGCTGCCGGGCCACGTAGTAGCGATCTCCCTCGACCATGACTTCGGGCGGGCGAGGGCGCGCGTTGTAGGTGGAGCTCATCACGAAGCCATAGGCGCCGGTGCCGAGAACCGCGAGGTAGTCTCCCGGCTGCACCACGGGCAGCTTGCGGTCCAAGGCCAGAAAGTCCCCCGACTCGCAGATCGGGCCGACCACGTTCACCGTTTCCTCGTCCGCCGCGACGTCCTTCAGGGGCACGATCTCGTGATAGGCGTTGTAGTGGCTCGGGCGGACGAAGTCCGTCATCCCCGCGTCCACGACGACGTACTCCTTGCCGCCCGCGTGCTTGCGGTACAGCACCCGCGTCACCAGCACCCCCGCGTTCGCGACCAGGAACCGACCGGGCTCGCACAACAGCGCCAGGCCGGCGGCCTTGACCTTGGGCGCGACGGCGTCCGCGAACGCCTTGGGGGTCGGCGCCTTCTCGTTGTGATACCGCACGCCAAGCCCGCCCCCGACGTCCAGGGTTTCGAGGGAGCCGATCCCCGAGGCGCGAATCGCGGTGACCAGCTCGAGCAGCTTCGCCGTGCCGCGCGAGTAGGGCTCCACGTCCTGGATTTGCGAGCCGATGTGCATCGCGAGCCCGCGCAGCCTGAGAGAGGACTCCGCCGCGACACGGCGCGCAAGCGCCACGACTTCGTCGAACGGGACGCCGAATTTCGCCGTTTTCTCGCCGGTCTTGGTGTAGGGGTGCGTGTCCGCCGCCACGTCGGGATTGACCCGAATGCCCAGCGCGGCGGGCTTGCCGAGCTGGGCGGCCACCGCGATCACGGCATCGAGCTCGTGCGCCGATTCGATGTTGAGGTAGCCGACGTCAACCCGGATCGCCTCCGCCATCTCCTCCCGGGTCTTGCCGACCCCCGAGAAGACGAGGCACTCGGGCTCGAATCCCGCCCGCAGCGCCCGTTTCAGCTCGCCCACGGATACGATATCCGCCCCCGCGCCGAGGCTCTTGAGCAGACGCAGCACGCCCAGATTGCCGTTCGCTTTGACCGAGTAGCAGATCCGGTGCGGCACGCCCTGGAGCGCGTCGTGCAGCGCGTGGTACTGCGCGCGGATGAGATTGGCACTGTAGATGTACGCCGGCGTGCCGACGCGCTCCGCGATGGCGCGGAGCAGCGCCGGGTCGAACCCTAGTACGCCTGCGCCCACACCGCCTCGGCGACGCTCGGCCGTCCGCACCAGATGCAGGTGGCCGGGGCCTGTGGAGACTGGAACTCGCGATCGGGCAGCAGGCGGATCGTCGCGGACGTGAGCTGCTTGATCTCCGCCTCGCACTGGGGCGCGCCGCAGAACCCCGCATAGGCGAACCCGCCCACGTTCCTCAGGAATGCGGTGAACTCGGCCTTGGAGCCCGGGCGGAGCGAATGTGCCTCGCGCCGGCTCCGCGCCGCGTTGAACAGGGTCGCCTGGATCTCGCTCAACGCCGCCTGTACCCGAGGCGCGATGTCCTCGAGCTTCATCGGGGCTTTGCCGCCGCTGCGGCGGGCGGCCATGACCTGCCCCGCGGCGACGTCGCGCGGCCCGATCTCGAGCCGCAACGGCACCCCCTTCGCCTCCCACTCGAAGTACTTCGCGCCGGGCTTCACGTCGGCCCGGTCATCAAGGGTGACCCGCACACCGGCTTGCGTCAGCTCGCCCCGCACCCGCGCGGCCACCTGCCCCACCGCCTGCCGCTCATCATCCGACTTCCAGATCGGCACGATGACCACCTGGACCGGGGCGAGCTTGGGAGGGCACACGAACCCATTGTCGTCGCTGTGGGTCATGATGAGCCCCCCGATCATCCGCGTCGAG
>JBGPIJ010000278.1:0-3556 GCA_041484865.1 Gemmatimonadota bacterium | reverse complement strand
ATCGCTGATGCGCTGGCGCGCCTCGAGGGCGGTCATCTACGGCCCCGCCTCCTGTTGCAGCACCCACCAGTCAAGATCGCCGCCACCCCCCGGTGCGGCCGTGCCAAAGTTGATCGTGAAGCCGGTCAACGTCTTCGCGGTGACGAACACCGTCGTCCCCCAGGACGGCGTGGCGAACACTTGGTAGGGTAAGCGATCGAGGTCGACCACGATCGCAAGCGTCGTCGCGGCCGGGGCCACGGTCTCCGACTTGCTGATCCGCCAGCTCGGCAGCGCCACTTCCTCCGAGATGCTGCGATACATCGGGTCGAGATACGCGATGGGCTCCTTCACGAACTGCGCTTGCGTCGGCCAGGGCCACGAGGAGGGCAGCGTCATCAGGCGGCCCGCTTGCGCGCGGTGCTCGTCAGCTCGATCCGGCGCACGCCCACTTGCAGCGGGCTCGTGGAGCGCAAGCGCACGATCACGCAGCGGCCCCGCATCGTATCGTCCGACCGCACCACCGAGAGATTCGGCCCGTGGGAGATGTCCGCCGGCGGCCCGCTGCCGTAGACCGGCGGCACGATCGAGGGGTCGATGACGCCGAGCGGAATCTCGTGGGTACACGTATCGAAGGTCGGGCCCAGCAAGACCGAGATGGTGAGCGGGGGACACGAGGACGGGGCCATGATCTCCACGCCGTCAAACTCGTATTCCTGGGCCGGAAGGATCGGCATGAGGATGTCGGTCGCCGTCGGGATCGGCTCCCCGTTGTCGTCGCTGCCTTCGTGCGTGCCCACGAGGCCGGAGGCGCCGATCACCACGGTCTGTTGCCCGGCCGTGAACCCAAGTTGGCAGGTTGGCACGTCGGGCAATTCGCAGGTGGGCACGTCGGGCAGCAGGCATGTCGGGGTCTCGATCTCGACTTGCCAGGAGGAGAGCATCGTCACCGGATAGAGCCGGTTCCACAGTCCCGGGAATACCCCGCGCGAGAGGAAGGAGTAGCGCAGCTCGTGCATCGGGAGCGTGTCGCCATCGAGCGGGAGCGACACGATCAGCTCCTGCGCGATCTCGTCGTATGTCACCGCGACGAGGGCGCCGAAGAGCGGATTGAAGCGCCCGTTCAGGATGTTCGCGGTGGGGGCCAGCAGCGTCTGGTTCGTGCCATCGAAGACCCAGAGGTTGAGATCGCCGCCAAGGAACATGTGCTGGAATCCCGGATCCCCCCCGATCGCCATCGGGCCGACCGGCCCCGGCCCCTGGGCGGCGATGTCGAAAGAAAACGCCTGGGCATCCGAGGCGGCCTTTGCCGCGCCGATCCAGATGGAGTTCTCGCGGTAGATGTAGACCGATTTCCGGTTGCCGCGGCGCACCGCGATGATGTGCTCGCCCGAATCAATCAACTTCTGCCGGGCGCCCGCGGGATTCGAGGTCCGGTCTCCGGCCGCGCTCCAGGCGACCATCGTCGGAAAGTGCGTGCCCCCGATCGTCGTGTTGCCGTAGAAGAGCCGGTTGGCGACCGTGCAGACGCTCCGGGCAATATAGCCGGTCGAGACGAGTTGGTAGGTCGCCGAGCCCACCTCGTGCTCCATCGCTGCGTCGATGCCGTTAACGCAGACCGCGTACTGGAAGTCCCCCTGCTCGAAGTACGTGAACGTCGTGCCACAGGCCACGGAGCCCGTCAGGGCGGGCGCGGCGCCGGTGCGGAGATCATCGAAGACGCGCGTCGTGTTGTTGTAGCGATAGAGGCGCCGGTTCGTGCCGACGAAGAAATTGACTTGCGTGAGCTTGTCGCGAATCCAGAACCCCCCGAGCGCGATGTCGCCGGCTGCGAGCGCGGGGGCCATGGGTTGAAACCCCGGCCGGCTCTGGATCATCCCGAACCGCTGGATGATGTCGGTACTGCTCGGGAGGAGGCCCCCTTCATCGGTCGAGAGCGGATCGAAGAGGAGGACGCCCGAAGGCGTCGGGACGCGGACGGGCTCGCCCTGGGACATCCTAGACCTTTCGGAACGCGCCCCGCCGCTTCATCGAGAGCGCGGCAGCGACCGCCTGGCGCTGCGGGAACTTCTTGCCCTTCTGCGGTCCCCTCGAGGGCCCCTTCTTCATCAACTGGCTGATCTCGGCCCCGACGGTGGATGCAGGCATGGCCTATCCTCCTGATGCGTTCTCGAAGCCGATGACCTTCACGGTCACGGTCTCGACATCGGTACCCGTGGGGGCCGGGACCGTCACCTTGAGGATCTGGCTGTAGTGCGGCGCGTCCATGACGCCAATCGCCGCGCCCGGGATCGAGCTCGTGGCGTTCTGATGCGCCGTGGACACCGACCCCACCTCATCGTCGAGGCCATCGAAGAGCGTCGCAATCTTCTGCGGGGAGGTGGCCGGGCCCGTAATGACGAGCGCGAGCTGCGCACGGATCATCGAGGCATTCGCAGGCACACAGGATGACACCGCGACCGCCTGCAGCGTCACCGGCGTCGCGAGCGTGAACACCTGACGCGCGGCCTTGTAGATCGTCCACCGCCCCCGAATGTTCCCGGGCACGAGAAACCCCGTGGCGTCGAGCAGCATCGCGCCCGCGTAGGCGCCGAGAAAGTAGCCGGTCGGGAGCACCGGGCCGGGTCCCGGAAAGGGCGGGGCGAGCGAGGACAGCGTCCCAAGGGCCGTCCCGTTGTAGATCCAGTAGAAATGGACGAAGGAGTTGATCGGGAAGGCCGCCGCCTGGTCCCGGCAGTTCACGGTCGGGCCCCCGAGGCCGATGTCGTTGGTGATCGCCACCGGGTTGTCGAAGACCACGAACCCGGGGCTCGCCGACTTCGTCATCACCTGGTCGGCGTCCATCAGGAGGTGCGTGTTGTCGACGTAGCGGCAGTCGCAATTCCGCGTCCCCAGCAGGCCGGCGCCGAAGTTCAGCGCCTGCGTGATCGGGGTGTCGAGTGGGAGGCCGAGCACGAGGGCCATCTGCTGCTTGGCCTCGCGGATGCGATCCGCCAGCAGTCGCGCGCTCTCGGTCGCGCAGACCGGATCGGTGCTGGAGATCGTGGTCGGAAACGTGACGGGCAGGACTGGCGCAGCCATCAGCGTCTCCGTTCCGCGCGCGCCTGCTCAGCCGCGCTGGCCATAAGCTGCGCCGTCTGGGCCTGCTCTTGGTACGCGCTCGTCGCCTCCACACGCAACTGGAGGCTCCCCGGCAGTTGTGGGAGCTTCTGCATCATCCCGGCCGCCATGTTCTCCCCTTCGAAGAACGGGATCTCGCGGTTCGGGAGATACCGATCCCGCATGAGCCCCACAACGCGCGAGCCGAGCCGCTCGAGGGACTCATCCATGCCCTTTGCCACGATGCCCAAGAGAAACGACCCTTTCTGCTGCATGAACGCGACCGTCTTCGCCGCGACGGCTTGCCCTGGCGCAATCGGGGGATCCTGGAGCCCCACCGCCTCTTCGAGCTTTCGGATCAGATAGTCCGGGAGCTGAAAGGCCTGCGGCGGCAGCGGCTGCGGGAAGACGATGTTGAAGTCTGTCCCCTGATTCTTGCGAATCTTGACGCCGGGAAAGAGCTGGAGCATGTCCCACT
>JBGPIJ010000277.1:0-3579 GCA_041484865.1 Gemmatimonadota bacterium | reverse complement strand
GCCGCCGGGCGTGCGATAGCCCACCGCCTTGATGAGCGCGGTCGCGGCCGCGACCGCCTTCCGCGGGTAGTCACGGCCGCTGAGTCCGGGCACGAACAGACCCATGACCTGGCCGCCCGCGATCTGGCCGAGGATCGCTTCGTGCTGAAGAAGGACATGCGAGGCGACGTCGTAGAACCGATTCAAAAGAGCAGGGACGACATCACGCGGACCTGACTCGGTGAGGCTCGTATAGCCGCGGACGTCGGCGAACAGGATGCTGAGCGGGATGATGGCGCCACCCTCCGGTGCCCACTCGAGGCAGCGTGCGCAGACATGTGGTGTTTTTTGAGATGGGCGATAGCCGAGGAGGCGGAAGGGCAGCGTGAGCGGTCCACCGTAGGGCGCATTGCAGAACTTGCAGCGCGGCCGCCCGGGGATGAGTGCGAACACCCTTCGTCCGAGGCGTGGCCCGAGGGGGGTACCTCCGTCGCCGCGGAGGATCGCTGACCAGCGTTCGTCCATCTGCGGGTGGTTGCCAATTGGCTCTGACGCTGCCACTTTGGCGCGATGGTATCGGCGAACCTGCGGCGCCTACTCGTTGGGGTGGCCGCGATCGCGGCGGATCTCGGGTGGCTTCAGCTGGCCCCGGCGTTCGGTTTTCCAGTCACGGCCCCCGTGGGGATGTTGGACCGAATGCTCGGAGCTACCCGTGAAGCTGGACCCGCGGGCTGGGCGCTGCTGTTGCTCGGTCAGGCGGCGTTCGCTGGTCTCGCGTTCGTCGTGATCGAGCGCCAGACGCGTAGGGGCCTGGGGTCATTTGCCTTCGCTGTCGGCGCGTGGTTCATCTCGGGAGCAGTCCTGATGCCGTTGATCGGGCTGATCCAGGGAGCCGGGCCCGCGGGTGCCGCCGCGAACGATCCCATGCGTGCGAACTTCTTCATGCTCAACCTTGGCCTTGGGGCCGCGGCCGAGGCACTCGTCGGGTGGCTGCTCTTCGGTGCTGCCATCGCCGCCGGCTTGACGCTCAAGGTCACTCCACGGGCCTTCACGCTCGCGGCCGGCGCCGCCGCGGTCGCCGCGGTCATCGCGTTCGCGGTTCCCGCACTCGGTGCGCAAGTGGGCTCGGGCCGCGTCGTCGAGGGACCTCTCGCTGCGCTTCCGGCCGGGCCGGTCTTCATCAGCGTGCTCGAGCTCCCGCAGCCGGCCGGGGCTGTGCTCGGTCCGCACCAACACATCGCCGGCTTCGTCGTCGACGTTGCTGGGACAGCGTCGCTGGTGATCGGGGCGAATGTCGTCGACGTCGGTCCCGGCGACGCGGTCTTCACGGCGGATCAACAGCCCCACGACCACGAGAATCGCGCGGCGGTCCCATTCGCCATCGCCTTGGCCCTGGTCGTCGTCGGCCTGAGCGTCGCGCTCGTGTTGCTCAAGGGGCGCGGCCCGGCCGTCGCTCTGATGGCGGCGCTGCTCGTCGCGGGCTCCGTGGCGACGGTCAATCCGCTGATGAACCACTGGTACTTCATCGGGGTTCGCCCCGCCGCCCAGCGTGGTGCCGTGATGCCCGTACCGGCGGGGCACCGGACATACGAGTCCGAGAACTTGGCCGGACTTGGGCAGGCACCGTATCTGGAGCGGCTCACGGACCGCCGGCTCGGCACGGGCGAGTCGGTCCGGGTTGTGGGCCCCGCCGCGATCGTCGTGCTCGATGGCCAAGCCTCGGTCGTCGTCAATGGACTGACCACGCGTTCGTCGGCGCAATCGGGAACGACCATCGCGGGCGGAGCGGAAGCGACGGTCAAGTCGGAATCAGGAAGCGCGCGGGTCCTGGTCGTCCAACTGCTGCCTGCCAGTTGAGGCAGGGATTCCTACCCTTAATCCTCCGGAGCCCCTGGCCATTCCTCGTCCGCGTCGGACTGATCCTTCAGGGATCGACGGGCAGGCTGATCGCGGCCTTGTTTTGTCATTCTGCGAGTGTCACTGCTGGTCCTGTCGCGTCAAGAGGCCTCCAGCCTAGGGGCCCTCGCCTCTCCCAAGGTCGAGCGCTACTGCCGTCACGACGTCGCCCGCCTTCTGCAGCCGGGGCGTCTCGATGAGCGCGATCGTGTCGCGCGGCGTGTGCAGGATGTAGTCGCTCCACAGGATCAGCGACGAGGGCACGCCGCGTTTCGCGAACGTCGTCTGATCGCTGCCGCCGCCGCGGACCGATTGGAACGGGACGCCGAGGCGCGCCGCCGCCGCGCGGAGGCGGTCGACCAGCGCGGCGCTCTCGTCGGATGCTTCGAGCGTGTTGCCGCAGCAGCCGATGACGTCGAGGTCGAGATACGCGACGAGGCTCTCGACCCGCCCCGGTGACACGGCGATACGGCCGGCGTAGGCCTCAGAGCCGAGCAGCCCTTCCTCCTCGCCCGCGAACGCGACGAAGACGATCGAGCGTTGCAGCTCCGCGCGTTTCCCAGCGAGCGCGCGCGCGACCTCGATCGTGATCGCGGGCCCGGAGGCGTTGTCGTTCGCGGCGCTGAACACGGTCCCGTCGGGATCGGTGCCGACGCCGTCGAGGTGGCCGCCGACCAGGACCGCGCGCTTCGAAAGATCGGGATCTCTCCCACGCAGCAGCCCGATCACGTTGACGCCTTCGACCTCGCGCACCGCGGTGAGCGGCAGGGTCATGCGCACGGTGACGTTCGTGTCGAAGGCCGGCGACGGCGCCGCGGGGTCTGACCGACGCGCGCGCACGGTGCTCTGCACCTGAGCGACCGTCGCCGCGGGGGCGAGGAGCTCGTTGGCGACGCTGTCGGTGATGATGAGGACCGGGATCGTGCTGCCGAAGAAGCGCGGGATGAACGAGTAGCGGATCGAGGTGTCGCCGACGAGCAGGACGCCGACCGCGCCTTCCGCGAACGCGGTCTCGACGGCACTCCCGGAGGTCGGCCCGGTGACGAGCGCGATGCGGCCGCGCACCGTCACGCCGGCGAAATCATCCTGGCCGCCGCCTTTCGCGGCCCCGCCGACCACGACGACCGGAGCCTCCGCCGTTCCGTTGCCGGAGCGGCTTCCGACGGTCTCGGTGAAATCGACGCGGTGCCTCCACGCCTTCGCGTCCGCGCCGGTGCGCGTCAGCACGGGGGTCGCGCTGAGGTCCACGAGCGGCATCGGGAAGCGCTGGAAATACGTGCCGCCGTCGCCGAGCGGCTCCAGGCCGATCGCCTTGAACTGGTCGGCGACGTACTGCGCCGCGTCGAGGTACCCCTGCGAGCCGCTGTACCGGCCGCCGCGCGCCGGATCGGCGAGGTACGCGATGTGCTCCCGCGCCCGCGCGCCGTCGAACACGGCCGGGCCCGCGACGGCGGCCACCGCCGGCGAGGCGCCAAGGGACGCCCTGGGTGTGGGCGAGGCGATGATCGCTGCGGGTCCGCAGGACACGACGAGCGCCGCGGCGAGGAAGAGACGCTTCATCCCGCCCCTCATAGGTACCCTAGTGCGCCGTCGCGGACTCCGCTCGGTCCTCCATGCGCCTCAGCTCTTCGGACACGATCGCGTCGTCCAACTTCTTGAACAGCGCCCGTGGCTCGCGCAGCTTTTGACCCGGCTTCAGCGATG
>JBGPIJ010000276.1:0-3599 GCA_041484865.1 Gemmatimonadota bacterium | reverse complement strand
GTTCGGACCGATGCAAACGAGCAGCCGCTCCCCGGCGGGCCACGTCTCCCGGATGCCGTGCTCCCGCATGTAGCCGCGCATCTGCGCGTCCACCCGCTCGGCGGTGCGGCGCAGCGCCAGCTCCCGGAGAGCGATGAGATTGCCCTTGCGGAAGAACTCCTGAACCGCATGGGCAGCCTGCTCGGGGAGGTAGACCTTGCCTTCCTGCAGGCGCCGCAGCAGATCGTCGGCGGAGAGATCAGCCAACTCCATCTCGTCCGCCTCGTCGACCATCGCGTCCGGCACGGTCTCGCGCACGTGAACGCCCGTGATCTGGGCGATCACGTCGTTCAGGCTCTCGAGATGCTGGACGTTGAGGGTGGTGTAGACGCTGATCCCGGCGGCGAGCAGCTCTTCCACGTCCTGCCAGCGGCGCGCGTGGCGCGAACCGGGGGCGTTCGTGTGCGCGAGCTCGTCCACCAGTATGACGCTGGGATGCCGCGCGAGCGCGGCGTCGAGATCGAACTCCTCGAGCGTGACGCCGCGGTATTCGAGCCGCTTGCGAGACAGCACCTCGAGGCCTTCGAGCAGCGCCCCTGTCTCTGCGCGGCCGTGCGTTTCCACGACCCCGATGATCGCGTCCACGCCCTCGCGTCGCTTGGCGCGGGCTTCTTCGAGCATCGCATACGTCTTGCCGACGCCGGGCGAGGCGCCGAAGAAGATCTTCAGGCGCCCGCGGCCGGCACGCGCCTCCTCTTCACGCAGCCGTTGAAGCAGGGCCTCTGGGCTGGGGCGTTCACTCATCGCCTCGAACCTATCTACCGCCTGTCGGCCAGGTTAGCTGCGTGGTCGGGAGGCTGTCGAGGGCCAGGTTGAGGAGGAGCACGTTCACCCGCGGCTCGCCCAAGAATCCGAATTGCCGGCCTTCCGTGTGCCGCTCGACGAGCGCTCGCACGACAGCGGAGTCGAGACCGCGCGCCCGGGCCACGCGAGACAGCTGTAGCAACGCGCTTGCGGGCGAGATATGCGGATCGAGCCCCGACCCGGAGGACGTGGCGAGATCGGATGGCACCCGCCCTTTGACGGCACCGTCCAGCTTCACCGCGCTGTCCACGGCTCCGGCAATCAGCGTGTCGGCCAGTTTGAGATCGGTGGGGCCCTTGTTCGTCCCGCCCGAGAGCGTGTCGTCGTATCCGGCCCCGGCAGCGGACGGCCGGGGATGGAAGTACTCCGCGCGCGCGAACGGCTGTCCGATCAACGCGCTACCGAGGACAGCGCCGTTCGGCGCCGCGATCAAGCTGCCGTTCGCCTGACGCGGGAAGAGGATCTGCGCGACCCCGGTCACGACGCCCGGATAGACGAACCCGGTGATCAGGCAAAAGAGGAGCGTCAGGACGATCGCAGGGCGGAGCTGATGATTGAGCATGGTCACACGAGCCGGGAAAGGACGAGGAGGACGTCGATCGCCTTGATGCCGACGAAGGGGATGATGACCCCACCGACGCCGTAGATCCACAGGTTGCGGCGCAGAATCGCCGCGGCCGCCGCGGGGCGATAGCGCACGCCCCGCAGCGCCAGGGGAATGAGCGCGATGATGATGAGCGCGTTGAAGATCACGCTCGCGAGAATCGCCGATTGCGCCGAATGCAGCCGCATGACGTTGAGGGCCTGCAGCGCCGGGTAGGTCGCGACGAACATCGCCGGGATGATCGCGAAGTACTTGGCGACGTCGTTGGCGATCGAAAAGGTGGTCAGCGCGCCGCGCGTGATCAGGAGCTGTTTCCCGATCTCCACGATCTCGATGAGCTTCGTGGGATTGGAATCGAGATCGACCAGGTTACCGGCCTCCTTGGCCGCCTGCGTCCCCGAGTTCATCGCCACCGCCACATCGGCTTGCGCGAGTGCCGGTGCGTCGTTCGTTCCGTCGCCCGTCATCGCCACCAGCCGGCCCCCCGCCTGCTCACGCTTGATGAGCGTCATCTTGTCCTCGGGCGTCGCTTCGGCGAGGAAGTCATCCACCCCGGCCTCGGCCGCGATCGCGGCGGCCGTGAGCTGGTTGTCCCCCGTAATCATCACGGTGCGGATGCCCATTGCCCGGAGCTGACCGAAGCGCTCGCGGATCCCGCCCTTCACCACGTCCTTCAGGTAGATCACGCCCAGCGCGCGCGCGGTCCCGTTTTGACGCTCGGCCACGACCAGCGGCGTGCCCCCCTGTTTTGCGATCCGTTCCACCGCCGTCGTCAACGCCTGGGGTATCTCCCCGCCCCGTTCGCGGACCCAGCGGCCGATCGCTTCCGCGGCTCCCTTCCGGAGCTCGAGGCCCCCGGCGTTGATTCCGCTCATCCGCGTCGTGGCCGAGAACGGAACTAGCTCCATCGGCACGGTCGAGGACTCGTTACCGGTCCCCGTCTGCCCCGTCACGCCCCGCCTCCCTTCCGACAGCGTGCGCGCCCGCAATCCGAACTGCTTCGCCAGCACGACGATGCTCCGGCCTTCGGGCGTTTCGTCCGGCAGTGAAGCGAGCTGGGCGCGATCGGCGAGGTACTCCGGCGTGATCCCCGGCGCCGGGACGAATTCGACCGCCTGTCGATTCCCGAGGGTGATCGTGCCCGTTTTGTCGAGCAAAAGCGTATTGACGTCCCCCGCCGCTTCCACGGCGCGCCCGCTCAGCGCGATCACGTTGTGCTGGATCATGCGATCCATCCCTGCGATACCAATGGCCGACAGGAGACCGCCGATCGTGGTCGGAATCAGACAGACGAGGAGCGACACGAGAATCGGGATCGATACTGAGCCGCCCGAATAGATCGCGAACGGCTGCAGGGTAGCGACGGCAAACAAGAAGATGATCGTGAGACCCGACAGGAGAATGATGAGGGCAATCTCGTTCGGCGTCTTCTGGCGCTTCGCGCCTTCCACAAGGCCGATCATGCGGTCGAGAAACGTCTCGCCTGGATTCGCGCTGATGCGAATGACGAGGAAGTCGGACAGGACTTTCGTCCCTCCGGTGACGGCCGAGCGATCGCCGCCCGATTCCCGGATGACAGGCGCCGACTCACCGGTGATCGCGGACTCGTCCACCGATGCGACCCCTTCGATGACTTCGCCGTCGCCCGGAATCATATCGCCCGGCATGCACACCACGATGTCGCCCTTGCGCAGCACGGAGCCGGAAACCGAGTCGAAGGAGGTGCGGTCGCGGGGATTGCGCAGCCGCTTTGCGGTCGTCTCCTTGCGCGATCTCCGCAGCGTCTCCGCTTGGGCCTTGCCCCGGCCCTCGGCCATTGCTTCGGCGAAGTTCGCGAAGACGACCGTGAACCACAGCCACAGGGTGAGCTGAAGCGTGAAGCCGACGCCGCCCGCGCCGGTCACGATGTCGCGCGCGAGGACGAGCGTCGTCAGCGCGCTGCCGATCAGCACCACGAACATCACGGGATTCCGCACCATGTGGCGCAGGCTTACGGTCTTGAGAACCGCATCCTGCGTGGCGCGCTTCACGATCGGCGGATCAAACAAGGGGCGCTTCGTGAGAGCCATGCTAGAACAGCCTCCCGGCGTGCATGAGGAAATGCTCGACGATCGGACCGAGCGAGAGCGCCGGAAAAAACGTGAGCGCGCTC
>JBGPIJ010000275.1:0-3647 GCA_041484865.1 Gemmatimonadota bacterium | reverse complement strand
GTATCATCATGTCTATGGAATGGACGTGGCGATGCTGCGCTTCTTCACCGTGTACGGCCCGCGCCAGCGGCCGGACCTGGCGATTCACAAGTTCGCCGCCCTGATGCGCGCGGGCAAGCCGATCCCGGTTTTCGGCGATGGCTCGACCGCGAACGCTTTGCTCAACAGCTCGACCAGGCGCGAGAGGCTCGTGACGCGGTTCCCGCCGAGATTCACGATCTCGAACTCTGTAGGGTGAGCCGCGCCGCGATCGATCGCGGCGACGACCCCGTTCACGATGTCGTCGATCCAGGTGTAGTCGCGCTCCGTCGTCCCCGCGCCGAACAGGGGAATCGGCTTCCCGGCGGTCATCAGCGTCGCGAACTTCCGAATCGCCAGATCGGGGCGCTGGCGCGGGCCGTACACGGTGAAGAAGCGCAGGCACAACATGCTGCCGCCGTACAGCCGCTGGTGGGTGTAGCACAGCAGCTCGCCGGCGCGCTTGGTCGCCGCATACGGCGAGATCGGCTCGACGGCGGTGGCATCCTCCCGAAACGGCACGGGCCCGCTGTTCCCGTACACCGACGACGACGACGCGAACACGAAGCGGCGAATGCCGCGGCGCTGCGTCTCCGCGAGCAGTGCCTGAGTGGCGAGCACGTTGGCCCGCGCGTAGCCCAGCGGATCCTCGATCGAGGGGCGGACGCCCGCCTTCGCGGCGAGGTGTACGACGACGTCGAACGGGCGGTCCGGGAGCGCGGCGGCAAGCGCCCGGGGATCGGCGATGTCCACTTGCGCGAGCTCGAATCCTGGAGAGCGCAGCGCGCGCTCCAGGTTGCGGCGCTTCTCCAGCGGCGAATAGAAGGGATCGAAGTTGTCGAGCCCGAGCACCGTATCGCCCCGATCGAGCAGGCGCTCGACCAGATGTGATCCGATGAATCCCGCGGCCCCCGTGACGACGACGCGCACCCCCAAGCCTAATGCCTGCGCGGTCAGGCCGCGTCGACCGGCGTGGCGGACTTCGCGCCATCCGGGGGCAGCGGCGCGAAGCTGACGCGGCGGCTGAACAGGCGAAACGTTTCGTGCCGCCGCACGTACGGCGCGAATCCCGCCTTCATGCACCCTTTCACCGACGCCGGGTTGAGCTCGTCCACGAACGTGATGACCGAGCGCGCGCCGAACGCGGTCGCCTGCGTGGAGAAGTGCGCCATCGCCGCCCCCATGATGCCCTGCCCCCGGAACGCATCCGGCGTGAACGCCCCTTCGAGCAGCGCCTCGTCGGGGCCGAGGACCGGGTAGAGGTTGCCGAAGAAGGCGTGCAGTCGCTCGTTCTCCGTCGGCGGCATGAGCCATTGCATGTAGCACACCTTCCCGGTCGGCGCGAGGGCGACGTAACAGGTACTGATCCCCGAGTCGAGTAGCCGCCGCTGTCCCAGACGCCACGACGCCTCGTCGGCCGAGACCCCGGGCGCCGCGGGATCGAGCGCCGACAGATCGTCGCTCGCCGCGAGGGGACGCACGGTGATCGGGATCTTCGGCGCGGGCGCCTGGAACGGGACCGTCAGGTCGCGGCGCATGCCGAGTGACGTCGAGTCGGAGTAGATCCGATAGCTCACGGAGTCCCAGGCCTTGCGGGCGTGGCCCCTCCGCACCAGACGCCACAGATCGCGAATCCGCCAGAACAGTCCACGCATACGGTCTATCCAAACCTTTCGTTGTCGCAGAGCACAGCCGCGATGCGCTCGGCCGCGCGACCGTCCCAGCGTTCGATCGCGGGAGGCGACGCGGACCGGCGCGCGCGGGCTTCGTGCGCCGCGCGGCCAATCGCCTCGACCTCCGGCGCCACGAGGCGGTTGGTCCCGGCTGTGCAGGTAATGGGGCGTTCGGTATTGGGCCGCACCGTCACGCACGGTACGCCAAGCCACGTCGTCTCCTCCTGGAGTCCACCAGAGTCGGTGACGACGAGACCGGCGTCGAGTGTCAGCCCCAGCATGTCGACATATGACAGCGGCTCGAGCAGCCGCACGCCGGGCAGGCTCCGGGGATCGACGCCCAGCGTCGCGAGCCGGGCCCTGGTGCGCGGATGGACCGGGAAGAGCACCGGGTCCTCCCGTGCCAAATGTGTCAGCGCGCACAGCAGCTCCTGCAGCGTGGCGGGATCATCCACGTTCGCCGGCCGATGCAGCGTCACGAGGGTGTAACGGCCCGGGGCGACGTTGTGGCTCCGCGCCGCGCCGCGCGCCCGCGCCGCGGGCAGCGCGCCCGCGAGCGAGTCGATCATCACGTTCCCCACGAACTGGATGCGCTCGTCAGGCACGCCCTCGCGACACAGGTTCTCCACGGCGTCGCGCGAAGGGGCGAACAGCACGTCGGCGACGTGATCGGTGACGACCCGATTCAGCTCTTCCGGCATGCCGCGATCCCGGCTGCGCAGCCCCGCCTCGACGTGCCCCACCCGGACGCCGAGCTTTGCCGCGACGAGCGCGGCGGCGGCGGTCGAGTTCACGTCCCCGTACACCAGGACGACGTCGGGGCGCACGGCCTCGCACACCGGCTCGAACCGCTCCATGACGGCGGCGGTCTGGCGCGCGTGCGACCCGGACCCCACGCCGAGCGCGTGGTCCGGAGCGGGCAGCGCCAGGTCCTGGAAAAACGTGTCCGACATCTCCGGATCGTAGTGCTGCCCGGTGTGGACGACCACGTGGGGCACCGCTCGGGCGGCGAGCGCCCGCGCGACCGGCGCCAGCTTCATGAAGTTGGGTCGGGCGCCGACGACCGACAGCACGCGCGGGGTCAGAAGATTTTCGTGAGCGAGTAGATCGTGAGCGGCAGGCCGAGGACGAGCCCGGCGAACGACAGGACTGCCGTCGCGTTCGCGCCACGGCGGCCCGGCAGGATGTATTGATCCCCGGCCATGAGGCCGGCTTCGTCGATCGTGCGGCCCTGCGCGATCGCCTGCCGCAACGCCTCGCCCTCGAGGAACGGCTTGCCGTCGCGCTCGATCCGCAACTTCTTGACGTTCGCGTCCTTATCGGTGCCGCCCGCGATCATCAGCGGATCGGAGAGGAGCGCCTGGGCGGGCACGCCGTAGAAGCCGGGCCGCGCCACGGCCCCCTGCACCGACAACCGCACGAACGGCCGCGCGCGCACGATGGGATCGCGCAGACTCGCACCGATCACGCGCGTGAGGTATGGCTCGAGCTCGGCTCGCAGCACGCCCTGCAAGGGAACGTCGCCGATCGCGGGCAGCGTGAGCTGCCGGCCGGGCGCTACCGTGAACGTGTCCGACAACTCCTTCTCGCCTTCGACCAGGAGCAGAATGCGGTCGCCGACTTGAAAATCGCCCGCGGCGAGCCGGGCGCGGATCTCCGCGGCGCGGCGCAGCGAGTCGCGGCCGGTCGACCGCTCGAGCTGCACGGCGTGCTCTTCGAGCGCCTGGCGCGTGGCGATCAGGGTCCCTCCTGCGCCGCGTGCCGGCCCTGAACCGGCCTGCGGGGCTTGCCCCGGCAACGGGCGGGCGGCGGAGAACAACGCGACGGCGGCGAGGACAACGTGTGTGACATGCATTGGGAGTATCCTCATTATTCGACGGTGACGCTCTTAGCGAGATTGCGCGGCCGATCTACGTCGCAGCCGCGCAGCACGGCCATGTGGTACGCGAGCAGCTG
>JBGPIJ010000274.1:0-3678 GCA_041484865.1 Gemmatimonadota bacterium | reverse complement strand
CCACGGGATCCGAGTGCGGGAGATGAAAGGCATCGCGCGGGCGGCGCGCGGGGGTCGCGCGCTTGTGGACGACCTCACGATCACTTACATCGGCTGGGCCCAGAGGGACGGCTAGCGCATGGCGCGCTGGAACGACGCGATCATCGCGGCAGGCGCGGTGCCGGCCTCTCACGTCCCGGAGGAAAGCCTCGGGCGGGCGGACCTGACCGAAATCGCCGACGCCGAGCTGGTGGAAGATCGAGAGCTGGGCGTCTATCCCGTCGATCCCACGGGCGTGGCCCCGTCCACCGTGTCGTTCCTGGATGGGATCCAACGCTGGCAGGTCGCCTACTATGATGGCGTAGTGCCGATCGTGCGGGGCTACGTGGCCGCCGCGGTGCGGCGCCGCACCGACCGCCGGTTGCGCACGGTGCGCGAGGCGACGCGCCACTTCCACGCCGCGGCTCGTACCGCCCTCAGGCCGGGGGTGCTCGCCGCGCTTGAGGAGAGCGGGGTCGAGCTTGTGGACATCCCCGACGTGGCGGCCGCGCAGCCCGGCCGGGCGCTCGAGGCGGCGCGCCGCGTCGTCGAGGGCGCGCGGGTCGCGATCGAGAAGGACGCCGGCGAGCGGTACGTTGCAACACTCCCCGCCGACGAGTGGCTCGTGTTGGACGGGCTGCTCTCCGAGTCGGCGCTGCTCGCGCGCCATCCGCGGACGCTCGCCGTCGTCAAGAGTCATGCGGCCCAATACTTCGAGGGCGACGCGCTGACCCGCGCGCTCACCATCCCGGCGCTCACCCGCACCGGGGTGTTCCGGCCGCGCGGCCGCGCGCGTCACGAAGTGTATTCGTGGTACCTGCGGCTCTGGCCGTGGGAAGGCAACGATCTCTTGTTCGGGCTGGTGCGCGTCGAGGCGCGGGCCGATCAGGCGACCGTGGCCGCGGCATCGGCTGTAAGCGGCTGGCTGGTGCGCGAGCGCGCGCCCGTGTCCACGCCCGACGCCCGCTGGGACCGCTTACTTTATCCCATTCATGACGTGGAGAACTACCTGAAAGCCCGCGCGCCCCGGGACTCGCTCCCGCTTCGTACGTCCCGCTTCCCCAGAGCATCGTGACCGAGCCGCGCGCAGCTCCGGCCGTCGGCCGCGTCGTCGCGACTGAGCTCAAGCCCGCGACCCCGCATCAGTTCTATTTCTGGACCGCGAACGAAACGACGATCGGAATCGGCGCCATAGTCAAAGTCGACACTCGGGCAACCGGCAACGGGCAACCGGCAACGGGCATTGGGCAACCGGGAAGGGTCGTCTACGGCGTTGTCACCGACGGATTCGCCTACTCGGACCTCGCCACCCCGCTGCACGATGTGGTTGGGGCCGAGGGCGATCCCGAACGCGCCGCGCAGAGTCCCACCGCGCGCCAGGAGATCCGGCTGTGGGTGGCGGCGGTGCTGCGGCAGGAGCCCGAGGAGCCGTTGCAGCCGGTACCGCTCGGCCAGGTATTCGTCGCCACCGATGCCGACGTGGCGCACGCGCTGCGGATGGAGACCTATCTCGCCTCCGCCCAGCCGACCGCCATTCCCGTGGGGCTCTATACCTCGGGAGGCCTCGAAGCCCCCGTCTATCTAGACGCCGACTTCCTGCTCGGGCCCGAAGCGGCCCACCTGAACATCTCGGGCGTCTCCGGCCTCGCGACCAAGACCAGCGCCGTCGAATTCCTGCTCTCGTCCATCTTCCAATATTTCCCCGCGCACAAAGGCCGGATCGCCGCCGTCTGCTTCAACGTCAAAGGACCCGACCTCTGCTTTCTCGATCAGCCGGGGACGTTGGACGACGACGACCGCCGTCGTTACGAGCGGCTCGGCGTCCGGCCGGAGCCGTTTGGACAGGTGCGCTACTACGCCCCGTTCAAGGCCGACGGGGTGAACCTGAACACGCTGCGCACGCATCCCGACCTCGTCGGCGATGTCGAGCCGCTGGTGTGGGGACTACAGGAGGTGCTCGACTTCGCCGAGGTCCTCTTGAACCGCGACGACATCGATGCCAAGGCGGATGCCTTCATCGATTTTCTTACCGACCGTGTGCTCAACAAGGAGTTCGAGGACGGGTTCGGCGGCACGCATAGCGTGCAGAGCTTCGCCGATCTGGACGGGTTATTTCGCTCGATCTTCAACGGGCTCGAGATGGCCGGTCGCGGCGACAGCTGGCGCACGCACCACATCGCGACGATGCGCAAAGTCCGGAACCGCCTCTCGAACATCTCTACGCGCTGCAAGGGGCTCGTCACCGACGACGGCCTGCCGAACGACCTCCCCTGGGGCGCGTTCGAGGATCGGGCGGTGTACGTCGTGGATGTCGCGAACGTCGATCCGTTGGGGCAGGATCTCGTGTTCGCGCGCGTCGTATCGAAGCTGCGGGAGCATCTCGAGCGGCGCGGACTCGGCGTCGACGCGGTGATCGTCTTCGTGGACGAGCTGAACAAGTACGCCGCGGCGGACGGACCCGACACCTACGTCAAGAAGATGCTGCTCGACATCTCGGAGCGCGGCCGCTATCTCGGCCTTGTCCTGTTCGGCGCCGAGCAATTCCGGTCGCAGATTCACCGCCGCGTGGTGGGGAACGCGGGGACGATCGTGTACGGCCGCATGGACTACGACGAGCTGGCGACGCCCGGCTATCAAGTCCTCTCGCCCGCGACCAAGATCAAGCTCGCGACCCTGCCCGCCGGCGAGCTGATGGTGCGCCACCCGCACTTCACGCAGCCGATCTTTGTGCGGTTCCCCCGGCCCGCCGTGCTGCGGGGCCGGGACGGCGTGGAACGCTTCCCGCCCGCGGCGGACGTGTCGTTCGGGGAAGCGGTGGTGCGTCAGCTCGTGAAGCTCGACCGGCGTATCCGGCCGAACGTGGTGCAGGATCTGATCGCCGACCGCTCGCCCGACGACGTGCGCCGCGCCCTTGCGGCGACGCGTCAGGCTCGGCCCGAAGACCCGCTCGCCTTGTTTCGGAGGGTGCTGGGATCGTCGGTGGCCGCGGCAGTGGGCGCGCGCGCGCGCGAGCCGGTACCGCCGCTCACGTCGATCGCGGATGAGCCGTACTGAGCGGGGCGCGGCCGAGCCATCCTGTTTCCGGCGGTAAGCCCGACCTCGTTTTCAGCGATTATGGCGTGACGGTAATGGTACGCTCTATCACGATGTCGCTCCCGCCAGGCTGCTTGAGCCCGAATATGCGGATCAGGCCGTTGCCGGAGGTGACGAACTGCAGCACAGCGGTGTTCGTGTCGTATCGGAGGTCTGTTGTGCACCCTTCGTCTGCACGCGGATAGTACTGGTACTGGTATGGCCGGATCTGTGCTTCGAGGCCGGTTACTGCGACTTCGGTCTCTCCCCTACTGATGCATCCTCCTCCAAAGGTGACGAATTTGATGGTGAGCGGAGAGTTGGCGGCAACCGATGCAGGGAGCGTCACCGCAGACGCCTCCCCATAAAAATCCATGGTGCTCGCCCTTCGCACCGTGGTTCCAGGCTGGGGCCCGGGTGGCTCCGTTCCGCTGCTGCATGCTGAAGCGATGAGGGCCGTCACGGACGCGATTCTGAGCATAGAGTTGGTCGAGCTCATCTGTAGGACACTCCTACGCTCAGTTGCAGCACCTTCCCCGGGCAAGGCAATCCGCACGCCGTCAGGGCCAACCCACCGAGGTCACCCTT
>JBGPIJ010000273.1:0-3687 GCA_041484865.1 Gemmatimonadota bacterium | reverse complement strand
GCCCCGGCAACGGGCGGGCGGCGGAGAACAACGCGACGGCGGCAAGGACAACGTGTGTGACATGCATTGGGAGTATCCTCATTATTCGACGGTGACGCTCTTAGCGAGATTGCGCGGCCGATCTACGTCGCAGCCGCGCAGCACGGCCATGTGGTACGCGAGCAGCTGCAGGGGAATCGTCGTGACGAGCGGCGAGAACAACGGCGCGGTCGCGGGAACGCACAAGCGATGGCTCGCGAGCGCGCTGACGTCGCCATTGCCCTCGGTCGTGATCGCGATGATGCGCCCGCCCCGCGCTTTCACTTCCTGCATGTTGGACACGACTTTGTGGTACACGGCGTCGCGCGGCGCCACGAACACGACCGGCATCAGGGCGTCCACCAGCGCGATCGGGCCGTGCTTCATTTCCGCGGCGGGATATCCCTCGGCGTGGATGTAGGAGACTTCCTTGAGCTTGAGCGCCCCTTCGAGCGCCACCGGGAAGCTCACCCCCCGACCCAGGTAGAGAAAATTGTGACAGTCGGCATACGCCTCGGCGATGTCGCGCACCTGGGGCTCGAGCGCGAGCGCCTGCTTGATGAGTCCCGGGAGCTGAGACAGGCTCTCCACGATCTCACGCCCCTGCTCGATCGCCATGCCGCGGTGACGCGCGATATACAGGCCGAACAGCGCCAGGGCGACGATCTGCGAGGTGAAGGCCTTCGTCGAGGCGACACCGATCTCCGGTCCCGCGTGCAGATAGATCCCGCCGTCCGCCTCACGCGCGATCGTCGAGCCCACGACGTTCACGATGCCGATCACCCGCGAGCCCGCCGCCCGGGCGGTGCGCATGGCTTCGAGTGTGTCCGCCGTCTCCCCCGACTGCGAGATCGCCACGGTGAGCGTGCCGGCGACCGGGACCGGAGGCCGGTAGCGGTACTCGGACGCGTATTCCACAACGACCGGGATCCGCGCCAGCTCTTCGATCATGTGCCGACCGACGAGGCCCGCATGCCACGACGTCCCGCATCCCACGATCACGATCCGCTTGATTTCCGAGCAGCTCTCGGGCGGCAGGTTGAGCCCGCTCAACCGGGCGGTGCCCTGGTCGAACAGCAGGCGCCCGCGCAGGGTGCTCTGCACCGTCTCCGGCTGCTGGCCGATCTCCCGAAGCATGAAGTGCGGGTATCCGTTGAGCTGGATCGCTTCCAGGTTCCAGGCGATGTCGCTCACCTTACGCAGCTGGACGCGCGCCTCGGCGTCCATCACCCGGTATCCCTGGGGAGTGAGCACCGCCATATCGTCGTCGTCGAGGTACACCACCGAGCGAGTGTAGGCGAGCACGGCTGAGGCGTCGGACGCGACGAAGTACTCCTGCTCGCCGATGCCGAGCAGCACCGGAGAGCCGCGCCGCGCCACGACGATCTTGTCGGGCTCGTCGGCGGACATGACCGCGAGGCCGTAGGTGCCGATCACGACGCTGAGCGCCGTGGCGACGCGCTCCTCGAGCGTGTCACCCGCCGACTGCTCGATCAAGTGGGTGAGGGTTTCGGTGTCGGTCTCGGTGCGGAACTGATGGCCCTTGAGGCCCAGCGCCGCGCGCAGCGCGTCTGCGTTCTCGATGATGCCGTTATGCACCAGGGCGATGCGGCCCGAGCAATCGACGTGTGGATGGGCGTTGCCCTGGGTCGGCGCGCCGTGCGTCGCCCAGCGGGTATGGGCGATCCCGCTCGTGCCGTCGATCGGCTCGCGGGCCAGCGATTCCTCGAGGCCCTGCACCCGTCCGGCGAGCTTGCGCACCACGATCCCGACACCGTTCTGCACGGCGACGCCCGCCGAGTCGTACCCGCGGTACTCGAGGCGCTGTAGGCCCTCGAGCAGAATCGGCGCCGCCTGCTTCGCCCCGACGTATCCCACGATCCCGCACATCTCAGGACTCCCCGCCCGCCGTCACGGCGATACCACCTTCACGGGCGTGTAGCGGGGCATGGCGGTCGTGCCATCACCGATCTCCCCGTACAGGTTGTCACCCCAGCAATAGCCGTCGCCGTTCGTCGTCACGCCGCAGCTGTGGATGCCACCGACGCTGACGCGCGCGAAGGTGAGCCCGCCCAGCACGAACACTGGGCCCGTCTCGTCGCCGAGCATCCCTTCGCCCAGCTGCCCGGCGCAGTTGTAGCCCCAGCAGTACATGTCGCCGTTCGGCGTGATCCCGCAGGTGTGCTCATCCGCGGAGCTGAGCGAAGTCAGCGTGAGACCGCCGACGACGCGTGACGGGGTGTTGCTGACCTGGTTCGTCCCGTTGCCAAGCTCGCCGTCGATGTTGAAGCCCCAGCAGTAGGCGACGCCCGCGGTCGTGAGCCCGCAGGTGAAAAATCCGGCGGATCCAATCGCGGCGAAGCTCAGGCCGCCCGCCACCGGGACCGGCGTCGTGCGGGTAACGTTGGCGCCGTCGCCGAGCTCGCCGTTGCCGTCGTAGCCCCAGCAGTACGCGGCATGAGACGTGTCGATGCCGCAGGTATGTGCGCCGCCCGCGCTCACCATGGACCAGACGCTGCTACCGTGCACGAGCGCGGGCGCGTACTGGTCGTCCGTCCCGCCGTCGCCCAGCTCGCCGTCGCCGTCATAGCCCCAGCAGTATGCGGCCCCCGCGGTTGTCACCGCGCAGGTGTGAAACGTGCCGCCGCTGATCGTCGCGAACGACCGCCCGCCCAGGACGGCCACCGGACTGGTCCGGTCGCTCGTGGTGCCGTCGCCGAGCTGGCCGTAGGAGTTCTCCCCCCAGCAATAGGCCGCGCCGCCGCTGGTGAGCCCACAGGTGTGCGTCCCACCGGTACTGAGGGTGACGAAGCTCACGCCGCCGACGACCTGTGTGGGCTTGGAGCGCTGGGTCGTGTTCCCGCTCCCCAGCTGGCCGTGGGCGTTCCCGCCCCAGCAGTAGGTCGCCCCGGAAATGATTCCGCAGGTGTGCCCGCTCGAGTCTTCGACCCCGCCCGCCGCGATCATGGAGAACGCCCCCGGGGGCGGCGTCGCCGCGCGGATCGCGAACGCCAGGCTGGTCGCCTGCAACGTTCCCGATTTCGCGGCCAGCTTGTAGCCCGAGCCGGAGCGATTGACCCGCAGATCGGCGAAGCGCGCCACGCCGCCGACCGCGGTGGCCGTGAGAGTGCCTGAGAGTGTCGCGTTGCCGGGATTCGTCCCCAGCGACAGGGTGACGGTGGCCGCGGACGTTACGATCGCGTTACCGAGCGAGTCCACGATCGCCACCTGAACGGCCGGCGCGATCGGCTGCCCGCTATCCACGCTCGCCGGCTGCACGAGGAACGCGACCGCCACCGCATTGGCCGGTGGCGGTGGTCCCGTCGAGTCCTTCCGGCACGCGATGGCCCACGCCGCGAGCGCCAGCAGCACGCGCATCTTCATTGGCCTACCACCAGCACGGCCGCGACACAGGCGACGAGCGCCGCACCAACGCGGCGGGACGAAGAACGTACGACCATGAAATCTCCTAAGGTGAACCAGAACACGGGGCGGGCATCGCTCGCGAGGATCACGAGCGACCCGGCAGCAGGATTGCGCCGGCGACTCCAGTCGGGTCTTCATCCTGGATTTCGTAGCCGGTGAGGGAGTACGCGTAGTAGCTGTAGATCGAGCCACCCGCGCGGACGTCGTTCAGCACGACACCGAGCACACGGATGGGCAGGCGTT
>JBGPIJ010000272.1:0-3711 GCA_041484865.1 Gemmatimonadota bacterium | reverse complement strand
GCTTCGCGGCGCCACCTTCCGTCGAGCACCGCCAACCGTGCCTCGTCACCCGGCGTCAGGGACACGCTGTACAGCAGCTCGCCCCAGAGCACGCCCAGCGACTGCCACAGCTGCTCGACCTCGAACAGCACGCCGTAGCGCAGCACGGTGGGCTGATCGCTGGAGGGCGAGAGCAGGTCCGCCACGTTGGCGCTTAGACCCACCGGCGCGGTCGGTGCGACCGTCCCACCTTCCATGAACATGGCGAGCCGTTGGAAATAGAGGACGTGCGCCGGTATCTCTTGCGGCTCGGAAGGGCGCACCGGCGCCGGCAGCCTGGGGGAGCGTTCACTCCGGAGCGGCAGTTGGCTCGGCGCCGTGAGGTCGGTCACCTCGTCGCGCAGGCTCGTCGTGTCGAGCTCGATCGGCTCCTCGTTGCGGAGTCCCACCCGCAGCCGCAGCCGGGGACCGCCCCGGCGCGGAATGCTCACCGTCCCATCCGCTTCGCTCATCCAATGGCCCGCCGGATTCCCCGCATCGTCGAGCACCGTCACGGGCACGCCCTGCGCGGTTTTGCCCGTGTCCTGGTGCACGATGCGAAAGACCCAGAAGCCTTTAGGGGCGCTCATAGGGGGGCCACAATATGCAATTCGCCCGGGGCACGGCCAAACCCCTCGGCTAACCCATTGCGCCGAGCGTGATTGCGGCTAGCCCCACGGCCCCTGCTCGGGCCACGGCCGGCGGTGCTCCTCGCTCAACACGGTCCTGCACTCGGGGCAGGTAAAGGCTTCCCCTTCGCGAACAATCCGAGTGCAGAGATGGCGGCCGCCCGAGCGGATGCGTAGGCCGCAGCCGCGACACTGGGCATCCGCCCCGACGTTGCCGCGGCAATCGTGCGCCAAAAGCCTGGTCTGGTACGGAGCGGACTGACCGTCCGCTTCCTGGAACAGGCCGCACTGTTTGCAGCCGCGATAGCGGCGAAACGATCGGTCCGCGAGCACCGCCTGGCGCGGACCGAATTCGTCGTCGCTGTCACATCGTGGACACTGGTGTTTCCGACCGGCATCCCATTCGAGCTGCCAGTCGGTTGGCGAATAGGGCTGAATCAGCAATCTTGGGATCTCCATGAACACGCCGCAACGCGCACGCTGGCAAGTCTACATCCTCCGCTGCGCCGACGGCACGCTGTACACCGGTGTCACGAACGACCTCGCGCGGCGGCTCCGGCGGCATGGCGAAGGTCGAGCGTCGCGCTACACGCGGTCGCGCCTGCCCGTCGAGCTCGTTCACAGCGAAGCGGCCCGGCATCGCAGCGCCGCGCTCAAGCGGGAAGCGGCCATCAAGTCCCTGCCCCGCGCCGAGAAACTCGCGCTCATCACACGGGTGGTGGGCTCGAAGCGACGTGTGCCTCGGCCCTGAGGCAGCGCTCGAGCAGACGAGGCGCGGCGAACTGCCCCACCCACGCGGCGAAGCCCGTAGTCCGGCCATGCCACCGCAGCTCCTCCACGTCCTGAAACAGAGCCGCATCGGTTCGGAGCGTCGCGAGATCCTTGAAGAGGAGCGCCAGATCGCGGTTCTCCCCCAGCACGTCCGTGGGAAATTCCTCTATCATGCCGTGTCGATTCAAGAGCCGCGCCGCCGTGACCCGACCTATTCCCGCAATGCCGGGATAACCGTCCGCAGCGTCGCCGACCAAGGCCAGGAAATCGGGAATCAAGGCGGGTGGGACCCCGAACTTCTCGCGCACGCCGTCCGCATTGCGGATCGTTGGCCCCTTCCGATCAACCTGCACCACGCGGTCGCCGCGGACACACTGCCCCAGGTCCTTGTCCGGCGTCCAGATGCAGACCTTCTCGATCGCCTCCTCCGCGGACGCGATTCGCGCGGCGGAGGCAAGAGCATCGTCAGCCTCCAGCTCGATCATGGGCCACACCACCACTCCCATCGCGGCGAGCGCGTCCTCGAGCGGGTGGAACTGGGCGAGGAGTGCCGGTTCGATGCCGTCCCCGGTCTTGTAGCCGGGCCAGAGACGGTTGCGGAAAGACTCGACGACGTGATCGGTCGCCACGCCGACGTGAGTGGCTCCCGTCTCGATCATCTGCAACACGGTATGGAGCACGCCGGTCACGGCGCCCAAGGGCGGATCCTCGCCCTTGGTCGAGCGGCGCAGGCCGTAGAAATGGCGGAACAGCTCGTAGGTGCCGTCGAGGAGATGAACGATCATGCGCGCGTGCACGCGGCGACGCGCGCGAGCAGCAGCGTCCGCTCGCGTGCGTTGCGCGTGAGCGCCGCCGCGCGCTCGAACTCCGCCCGGGCCTCGTCGAACCGACCCAGCTTGGCCAGCAGGTCGCCGCGCACGCTCGGCAGGAGATGGTAGCCCTCGAGCGCTGGCTCCGACCTCAGCGCATCAGCGATCTCGAGGCCGGCCGCCGGCCCAAACGCCATCGCGAACGCGACCGCCCGGTTCAGCTCCACGACGGGTGATGGCGTGAGCTGGGCGAGTGCATCGTAGAGCGCGGTGATGCGCGTCCAGTCGATCTCTTCCGGCGTGCGCGCTCGCGCGTGACAGGCGGCGATCGCGGCCTGGAGCGCGTACGGCCCGAGCGCGCCGCCCGCCTGCTCGACGCGCGCGAGCGCCGCGAGACCGCGGCGGATGAGCAGGTGATCCCAGCGCGCGCGGTCCTGGTCCAGGAGCAAGACCGGCTCACCAGAGCTGCCCACCCGCGCCCGCAGGCGCGACGCCTGAATCTCCATCAGCGCGACGAGTCCGTGGACTTCGGGCTCTTCGGGAACGAGCTCGGCCAGGATCCTGCCAAGCCGCAGCGCATCGTCGCAGAGGGCGGGCCGCATCCAGTCGTCACCGGCGGTCGCCGAGTAGCCCTCGTTGAAGACGAGGTAGACGACCTCGAGCACCGACGCCAAACGGGCCGCGAGCTCGGCCCTGGGGACTTCGAAGGGGACGCGCGCCTCGGCGAGGGTCCGCTTGGCCCGCACGATGCGCTGAGCGATCGTCGCCTCGGGGACCAGGAACGCGCGCGCGATCTCCCCGGTCGTGAGCCCGCCGAGCAAGCGGAGCGCCAGCGCCACGCGCGCCTCGGTCGAGAGCACCGGATGGCAGGAGATGAACATGAGGCGCAGGAGGTCGTCGCCGACGTGGTCGTCGAGCGCGGCGTCGAGAACCGGCTCGGGGCTCTCCTGGCGAGCCTCGAGCTCCTGACCGAGCTGCTCGTGTTTGCGTTCGAGCAGGGTGTTCCGGCGGAGGAGGTCGATCGCCCGATGCTTCGCGGCGGCCATGAGCCAGGCGCCCGGGTTGTCCGGAACGCCAGACTTGGGCCACTGCTCGAGCGCGGCGACGAGTGCGTCCTGCGCGAGGTCTTCCGCCACGCCGACGTCGCGCACCATCCGGGCGAGGCCGGCGATCAGTCTGGCGGACTCGATCCGCCAGACCGCGTCGATCGCCCGATGGGTGTCGGCGGCCGTCACGTCCGTCACGTCTAGCCCCCCGCGATGGCCCCGAGGACGACAAACGGCTCCGCCCCCGACAGGACGGCATCGGGGAGGGGCGCGTCCGGCGGCTCATGAGACAGATCTTGTTCGCAGGCGTAGAAGCGCAGGAACGGTCGGCGCCGCCCCGTGACGTGGTCTCGGATCGTCCCCTGAAGCATCGGGTAGCGGGCTTCGAGCGCATCGAGGACCGAGCCCCGCGTGGCCCGACCCGTGACGTCGACCCTC
>JBGPIJ010000271.1:0-3741 GCA_041484865.1 Gemmatimonadota bacterium | reverse complement strand
ACTGAATGCGGCGCGCATCCTAACGCGTGCTAGTTCATCACCGACGAGCTCCACGTTTCACCACGCCATCTGTGATGCATATCCTTGTGTTTTCCCCTGCACCTTCCTATACTGCGCCGCTCAACAGTCGCCCCCTAAGGATGTAACTCAGTGCCGCTTCGCAATATCGCCATCATCGCCCACGTCGACCACGGCAAGACGACGCTGGTGGATGCCATGCTCCGCCAATCCGGTGTCTTCCGCGCCAACCAAAACGTCGCGGAGCGCGTGATGGACTCGAACCCGCTCGAGCGGGAGCGTGGCATCACGATCCTTTCCAAGAACGCCGCCGTGCGCTGGGGCGATACGAAGATCAACATCGTGGACACGCCCGGTCACGCCGACTTCGGCGGTGAAGTAGAGCGCATCCTGCGCATGGTGGACGGCTTCCTGCTGCTCGTGGATGCCGCCGAGGGCCCGATGCCGCAGACGCGCTTCGTGGCGGGGAAGGCGCTGGCGCTGGGACGGCGACCGATCGTGCTCGTGAACAAGATCGACCGGGCCGATGCGGAGCCGATGCGCGTCCACGATGAAGTGCTGGAGCTGCTGCTCGATCTCGAGGCGTCTCCCGACCAGTTCAGCTGCCCGTTCCTCTACACGGCGAGCCGGCTGGGCACCGCCACGCGGGACCTCGCCATCCCGGGAACGGACCTGCGGCCCTTGTTCGAGACGATTCTCGAGACGGTCCCGCCGCCCGCTGGCGATCCGAACGGACCGTTCCAGATGCTCATCTCCACCCTCGACCATTCGTCGTATCTGGGGCGAATCGGGATCGGGCGGATCGAGCGCGGCGTGGTACGCCTCGGCGAGACGGTAGCGGTGCTGCCGCTGGGCGAGCCGGGGCGCGTGTTCGAGGGCCTGGTGGAGCAGGCCCGGGTGGCGAAGCTGTTCGCCTTCGAGGGGGTGGACCGCGTCGAGGTCGAAACGGCCTCGGCCGGTGAGATCGTGGCGGTCGCGGGGCTCGATGGGGTGGAGATCGGGAAGACGTTGACCGCGCTCGACGCCGCCGATCGGCTCCTGGGGATCGCGGTCGAAGAGCCGACGATTTCCGTCTACTTCATGGTCAACAATTCCCCGTTTGCCGGACGGGAAGGCAAGTTCGTCACCGGGCGCCAGCTGCGCGAGCGACTGTACCGGGAGCTCGAGCGCAACGTGGCGCTGCGCGTCGAGGACACCGACAATCCCTACACGTTCACCGTCTCGGGGCGCGGCGAGCTGCACCTCGGCATCCTGATGGAGACGATGCGGCGCGAGGGGTACGAGTTCCAGATCAGCCGTCCGCGGATCATCACGCGGGAGGGGCCGAACGGCGAGCAGCTCGAGCCGTACGAGGAGCTGATGATCGACTGCCCCGAGGGCTACCTCGGGGTGGTGATGGAGAAGCTCGGGCCTCGCCGGGCGACCATGCTCGACATGAAGAACCCGGGTCAGGGGACGGTACGGCTACGTTTCAAAGTGCCCGCCCGGGGGCTGCTCGGCTACCGATCGGAGTTCTTGACGGACACCCGCGGGAACGGGATCATGCACCATCGGTTCTTCGACTACGGGCCGTGGGCGGGGCCGATTTCGGGCCGCAGCCGCGGGGTGCTGGTGGCGGACCGGGAGGGCGTGGCGGTAGGATTTGCCCTATTCAATCTCCAGGAGCGCGGCACCCTGTTCCTGTCTCCCGGCGATCCTGTGTACGAGGGGATGATCGTGGGCGAGAGCGCCCGCCCCGACGACATGGACGTGAACGCGGCGAAGGAGAAGAAGCTCACGAACATGCGGACCACCGCGTCGGACGAGATGATCATTCTCGAGCCGCCGCGCCAGATTCCGCTCGAGTTGGCACTGGAATACATCGAGGACGACGAGCTGATCGAAGTGACGCCGTCGTCCATTCGGCTCCGGAAGCGCGCTCTGGGCGCAACGGAGCGCCGTAAGCTCGCCCGGAGCCACCGGGCCGAAGTGGGACCGTAAGGCTCGTTCAAACTCAACTTTAGCCGGGGGTGACAATGTTGTCCCGTGACACGTCGGATTCGTCGCTCAAGCGTCGCAGCGACAGTCTCGACGAAGAGGATTTCGAGGAATTCGAAGAGGACAAGGACCTCGCCGAAGACTTCGATGACGAGCTGGACGAGGACGAGGACGAGTCCGAGGATTCGGAGGACTCCGACGAGTACGACGACCTCGACGACGAGTTCGACGGTGAGGAGGACGAGGAGTTCCGCCCTAAGAAGACTCCGCGGCGGGACTGGGAGTAGAGGGGGGGAGCGAGGGCCGGCGCGGCGCGTCGGCCCTCGTGCTTTCCCACAAGTAGGCGTACTTGAGGAAACAGGCGTACGCCGTCAGGGTCGAGGTGAGGAGCCCGAAGACCCCGTCGAGACAGCTGCCGTAGACGAAGTAGTCGCGCGCGAAGCGCCATAGGGGGCGCACGCCGATCTCCCACAGCGTGGCCCGCCGCCCGCGCCGCGCCAGCTCTTCCGCTCCCCACTGCGAATAGACCGCCAGCTTATCGAGCTGGTGGCGCAGATTCCGATAGGGCGAGTGCCACAGCCGTCCGCGCAGCGCGCCGGCTTCGGGCACCGACTCCAGGCGCTCGTGCACGGTCTGAACCAGGAAGCGGCGCTCGCGCGTGAACAGACGCACCTGCCAGTCGCGGCCCCAGCGCCCGCGCCGCCGCTCCCGGCCGAGAAAGAAGTTCTGGCGCTGCACGCGGTAGGCGAGGTAAGCCGGCCGCTCGAGCACCGCGCGCAGCTCGTTGCGCAGCTCGTTCGTGATGCGTTCGTCGGCGTCGAGGGCGAACACCCACTCGTTCCGGGCCCGGGCAATCCCGCAGTTGCGCTGCGCCGCGATCGTGTCGCCGGCGCGCTCCAAGACCTGCGCGCCGGAGCGTCGTGCGACGGCGACGGTTTCATCCTGCGAGCCGCCGTCGGCGATGATCACCTCATCCGCCCAACCAAGCGTTTCGAGCAGCTCCCCGAGCTGGGCGGCTTCGTTGAGGGTGGGAATGACGATCGTCAGGGCAAGTTTCCCGACGGCCGGCGCATCCGCCGGCTGCGGCGCGAGGGTTGGTGGGATGTTCATCGCCTTGCGTACGCTCGAGCGCGCCGTCGCGTTGGGGCGCGGGCGCGCAGGGCTGTAACACGTCGTCCGCATTCCCGGCGGGCATCGGCCCGTGCCGGTGGGGGGCGCGCGGGGCACGCGCCTTGCGCGAAGCGGGAGCGATGCGAATCGCACCACTGCTTCTCATCATGTGCCTCGCGGCCCCGCTTCCGGCGCAATCGTCACGCAACTGGAGCACGACCCATGTGGTCCTGGTTTCGGCGGCGACGATGGGGATCCTGGTGGACTGGGCCCAGACTCGACAGGCGCTGCACCAGGGCTGGGGGGAGCGGAATCCAATTCTCGGGTCCCATCCTTCGGATGGAAAGCTGGCGGTCTATAACGTTCTGGCGATCGCGAGCACCGTTTCGCTCGGTGCCCTGCTGCCCTCGCGGTGGCGGACGGCATGGTTCGGCGGCGGGTCGTGGCACGGCCAGCACGTGATGCGCATCTCCGTCATCAACTGGTGGACGCGCGACGTCGACGTCGATCGATCGCTCGGCGCCATCCGGAGCGTACTCGCCGCGTCACGCGACGCGGGCTGAGGACTCGCGGGTGACTGCGACTCGCGGCGTCGTCGCGATCGTGCTCGCGGCGGGCACGTCGTCGCGGTTCGGT
>JBGPIJ010000270.1:0-3742 GCA_041484865.1 Gemmatimonadota bacterium | reverse complement strand
GACGGCGCCAGCGGGCGCGGGCGTGGGAGGCTTCACCACCTGCACGAACTGGGTGTTCCCGCTGCGCCGTTCGTCCACGAACGTCAGCTCATGATCCCCCACCTCGACCTTGTCTCCGTGCAGCAGGGGGGTCGGCTCCGCACCCAGGCGTACGCCGTTGATCAGCACGTCGGCCGCGGGGGTGGCCTTGCGAATCACGACCTGACCGTCGGGCTGACCCCGAAGCGTCGCGTGTTTGGGGAGCACACCCGGACCCGATAGGACGATCCCGGACCCGGGGTCACTGCCGACGACCAGCTCGCCAGCCGGAATGGGGAACTTCCTGCCACCAAGCTCGAGTAGCGCCATCTGATCGGGGCCTTAAGAGGGGAGGCGAGCCCGCAACTTAGGGCTGGGCCGCTAACCGCGCAAGCAGACGGGCTTTAGGAGGCCTCTTCCGCAGTGACGGTCTCCTCGGCGCCGACCAGTCCACGGCGTATCCAGCTCCAAAAGAGGAACGAGCCCACCGCCACCGTCGCATAGCTGTTGATGAAGCGCCAGATCAGAATGTACGTCGCGGTGATGTCGGGCTTCACGTACATCTGCATCACGACGGCGGAGAGCAGCTCGGCGAGCCCCGAGGCACCCGGAGTGGGAGCGAAATAGAGCAGGAACGTGATGAAGGTCTGGAGCAGGAGAATGTCGACGAAATTCGCCGGGATCCCGAGCGCCCGCAGCGCCACGTACCCGGCGAGGAGCTTGTTCGCATGTGACGGTCCGGAGAAGAGCACCGCCCAGAACAGCGCCAGCAGTCCCTTGCCATTGCTGAACGCCACCATGCACTCGTGCGCTCGGTCGATTCCCGCCCGCAAATGCTCGATCCGCGCGGCCACGCGCCGGCTACGCCGCTCGAGCCGGGTCGCCAGGCGTTGCACCACGTCGCGCAGCCAGGCCGGAAACACCATCGCGACCAGCATCACAAGGCCCAGGATACCGAAGATCGTGAGGCTCGTGCGGAACAGGTCGTAGTACGAGATACCGGGCACCACGTGATGAGCGGCGAGGGACTTGCCGGCCCCGAGGTAGATCGCGAGGGGGCCGGCGACGGCGAAAAACACGACGGTGGCCACGAAGGTCATGAAGGTGGACGCCATCGCTTCCGGGAGCTTTACGCCGGCGCGCCGCATGGTCCACATCATCATCGGTCCCGCTCCCGACTGGAACGGGGTGAGGTAGCCGCCCCATGCGCTCATCCCTCCGGCGAGCACCATGTCGCGCCACCGCACGCCGGGGTGGACGTGTCGCGCGACCACCCAGAGACGGGTGCCTCCGCCGATCCAATCCATCGACGCAAGACCGAGACCCACGAGCAGCCACTGCCAGTGGACCGAGAGCAGGGCCGAAACGAACGCCGTGAGATTGTTGCCGTACAACAGCACGCCCGCGATGCCCGCCAGGGAAATCGCGGCGAACAGCTCGAGGCCGCGAAGCAGCAGGCGTGGGGTCAGTCTGAGAGCCATGTGGAGGGCAAAGTACGAGCGGTAAGTGTCAGAGGCTAGGTGGTAGGTGGTGGGGAGCAGAGCGCTGCCACCTCGCACCTACCACCTATTACCTCCCTGTTATTCTTCCTGGTTATGCCCACGTCTCCCGACCGGGTCGTCATCCGCAACGCAAAGCAGCACAACCTGAAGGGCATCACGGTCGAGCTGCCGCGGCGGGCACTTACCGTCATCACCGGACCTTCGGGCGCGGGAAAGAGCTCGCTGGCGTTCGACACACTGTACGCCGAGGGCCAGCGGCGCTACATCGAGTCGCTCTCCACCTACGCCAAGCAGTTCCTCGAGCGCATGCCCAAGCCGCTCGTGGACTCGATCGAGGGGCTGTCGCCCTCGGTGGCGATCGAGCAAAAGAACCCCACGACGAGCAGCCGCTCGACCGTGGGGACGGCGACCGAGATCTACGACTTCTTGCGGTTGCTCTGGGCACGGGCGGGCACGCCGTACTGCATCGCGTGCGGCGCCCTGGTCAAGCGCGACACGGTCGAGGAGGTGGTGGATGCACTCCTCGGCGGAGGAGAGAAGGGGGAACCGGGGCGGGACGGCCGCTCGACCCTCATCACCTTCCCTCTCCCTCCCTCCGCGCACCGGCCCGACGTAGACGTCGCGGCGCAGCTCCGCGCCGCGGGGTTCGTGCGAGCCCAGGTCGACGGGACGGTCATGCGGCTCGACGCGCCGGATGCGGAAGAGCGGCTCCGCGCGGCGGCAGCGGTGCTCGTGATCGTGGACCGCGTGACGATCGCGGACGCGCAAGCGTCGCGCGTGGCCGACGCGGTCGCGACGGCGTTCACCGAGGGCGAGGGCGTGGCGGTCGCGCTCGATGGCGACGGCACACTACCGCGCCGGTTTTCCGAACATCCCACCTGCTCGCAGTGCGGTACTCCGGGCCCGACCCTCACGCCCACGCTGTTCTCATTCAACAATCCGCGGGGCGCCTGCCCCGGGTGCAACGGCTTCGGCGCGGTGCTCGAGTACGACGAGTCGCTCATCGTCCCCGACCCGACCCGCGCGCTCGCCGACGGCGCCCTCGATCCGTGGACGAAGCCGCGCTACGAGGGACGGCGGCGCCTGCTGCGCGAGACGGCGCGGGCACGCCGCATCCCCTTCGACACCCCGTGGCAGCAGCTGTCCGCCCCGGACCGCCAGTTCCTGCTGCGCAGCTCGAGCGGGCGTTACCTCGGCGTGTTTCCCTTTCTGGAGCGGCTCGAATCGAAGCGTTACAAGCAGTACATCCGCGTGTTCCTGCGACAATACCAGCTCGCGAAGACCTGCCCCGCGTGCCGGGGCGCGCGGCTCAAGCCCGAGGCGCTGGCCGTGCGCGTGGCGGGGCGCAGCATCGCCCAGGTCGCCGCCCTCACGGCGGCCGAGCTCCTAGCGTGGACCCGGGGCCTCGAGCTGCCGCCGTTTCAGCAGGCAATCGCCGTTCACATCCTCGCCGAGCTCGGCGGGCGGGTGTCGTTCGTGAACGACGTCGGGCTCGGGTACCTGACGCTCGATCGCCAGACCCGCACGCTGTCCGGCGGAGAGGCGCAGCGGATCGCCCTCTCCAACGCCCTCGGCTCGCACCTGGTGGATACGCTGTACGTGCTCGACGAGCCCTCTATCGGACTCCATGCGTCGGACATCGATCGGCTGCTCGGGTTGCTGCGACGACTGGCCGACGCCGGCAATACCGTCGTGATGGTCGAGCACGATCTCGCCGCGATGGGTGCCGCGGACTATATGGTGGAGCTCGGGCCGGGAAGCGGAGAGGCGGGCGGCCATCTGGTGTACCAAGGCGCCGCCGGGCGCGTGCGCGAAGCCGGCACGCTGACGGGGCAGTACTTGAGCGGGGAGAAGCGGATCGGGGTGCCGTCGGCGCGCCGGCCCTGCGCGCGCTGGCTCGCGGTCCGGGGCGCGCGCCTCCACAATCTGCGCGGCGTGGATGCCCGCATCCCGCTTGGTACGCTCACGGTGGTGACCGGCGTGTCGGGTTCGGGAAAATCGAGTCTCGTCCACGACGTGCTGTATCGCCAGCTCGAGGCGCGGCTCAAGGGGGGCCACAGCGCGAAGCAACATCTCGGCGAAGCGGTCGGCGAGGTGGACGCGGTCACCGGCTGGGAAGGGCTCGCCGACGTCGCGCTGATCGATCAGCAGCCGATCGGCCGGACACCCCGGTCGAACCCCATCACGTACGTGAAGGGGTTCGACGATCTGCGAGCGCTGTT
>JBGPIJ010000269.1:0-3755 GCA_041484865.1 Gemmatimonadota bacterium | reverse complement strand
GCGGCGCGAGCTGGCGCAGCGCCCAGTGGCGGCCTGCGACGTCGAGGTCGTGCTCGGCTGAGTACGCCAGCTCGGCCGGCGTGAAGTCGCCCGTGACCTCGCCCAGGAGCCAGCCGCCCTCGTCGAACCGGAGCGACAGCGGCTCCGCGGGCAGGGGCAGGGCGAACGTCTCGGAGCGCTTCGCTACCGTGATCTCGCGGCGCACCACCGAATCGCGCGTCACCACGCGCACGGTGACCGGGAAGCGGAACAGCGGGTGCAGGGAGTCGATGCGCTGTGTTTGCTCCACGGTGACACGGAGCCGCTTCGCGGCCGGATCCCACGCCCTCGTGAAGTGGACCTTCGGATAGCCGATCCCGTACGCCCACTGGTCGAAAAACCAGTCCAGGTCGCAGCGGCAGGTGCGCTCGAACGCGACCGCATAGTCCGCCGTAGTCACGGAACGGTAGGCGTTGTCGGTCAGGAACCGCTTCAGGCCCGCCCAGAACAGCGAGTCGCCGAGCAGACGGCGCAGCTGGTGCGCCACCTGGGCGCCCTTGGGATAGACGTGCCCGCTGAAGAACAGCGCGATGGGATCGGTCCCTTCGTACTCCCCCCAGACGAGCGGTCGCTCCTGGGCAAGATCGGCCTGCATCGCCTGCTGCTGCTGCTCCCACCACTCGAGCTGGGCCGCGGCGAGCCCCCGCGTCTTCTCGAGCTCGACCGACTCCATGTAGGTGGCCATGCCCTCGTTGAGCCAGATGTCGGCCCACTCGGCCGTGGTCGTGAGGTCGCCGAACCACTGGTGCGCCAGCTCGTGCGCGACAAGGCCCCGCCCGGTTCGCTCCGGCTCCTCGGATTCGGGATGCAGCGCGAGATCGGTCTGGGTCGTCGCCGACACGTTCTCCATGCCGCCGTAGGTGAAATCCGGGATGACCGATTGGTCGTACTTCGCCCAGGGGAACGGCACGCCGAGCAGGCGGGAGTAGAGCTCGACCATCGCCGGCGTCTCGCCGAACGTGCGCCAGGCCGCGGCCACGGTGTCCGGATACACCCAGTACTCGATCGGGATGCCGCGCCACTGATCTTTCAGGATCGTGAACGGCCCGACCACCACCGAATAGAGGTAGGTGGACGCCAGCCGCTCCTGCGACCAGTGCCACACAGCGCGCCGGCCTCCGTCCACCGGGGTGACGCCGACGAGGCTGCCGTTCGAGAGCACCGTCAGCCCGGAATCGGCGCTGACGAAGAACTCCCAGGTGGTCTTGTCGTTCGGGGCGTCGTAGGTCGGCACCCAGGAGCTCGTCTCCGTCGCTTCCCCCTGGGACCAGATCACGTTGCGCCGCGGGACGAAATAGATGCCGCGCTCGGGCGTGCCGTGATAGCGGAGTGTGAACTCGACCGTGTCTCCGGGAGCGGCGCGGTGCGCCAGGCGAACTGTCGCGTGCGTCGTGTCGAAGCCGAAGCGCAGCTCTTTGCCGGCGCGATCTCGCGCGCCATCGATCGTGAGGTGGGCCGCGTCGAGCCGGATGGTGTCGGTGGGCGCGCGCAGCACGACGAGCCGCGTCGTCACCGCGCCGTTCAGCGCGCGCCGCGGCATGTCGAAGCTGATCGCGATGCTCTGGTGCAGCAGATCGAACGCGCGCTCGCGCTGGGGCCAGTTCCGAGGCGGTACGTACGCACCAATCACGCCGGTGGGCCGCTGGGCGGGAAGCCGCGCCGGCAAGAGCGCGGCGCAAAGCAGCAGCCCGCGACGGAGCAGGCGCATCAACTCCCCGGCCTCGCCGGCCCGCCCGTGGCCTCGACCGCCTGGGTGTGAAATGCGTCGAGGTTCTGCGCGTGCTCGTCGTACTCGGGGCGGCGCCGCGCACGCTCCGCGGCCTCGTTCTTGAGAAAGTCCCTGTAGGCTTGAAGCGCCGCGCGCGCATTCTGTTGGGTCTCGAACGCCCGTGCCCGCAGCATGAACCCGAACAGGTGGGTCGGCGTGACGCGCTGGATGGAATCCGCCTGGGCGAGCGCGCCCGCGGCATCGCCGCCGGCGAGATGCAGCACTCCCACGTGGTAGCGCGCGTCGACGTCGAGCGCGGGCAGCATGGCGTAGGACTGCAGGGCCATCGGGAGGAAGAACTCCGCGCTGTCGGTCTTGCCGGCGGCGTGGAGGCTCATCACCCGGTTGTACAGCCGCGTCGCGCGCTCAGCGGGCGACATGCGGCTGATGTCCGGCGGACTCCCGGGTGCGGAGGCCGCCATCGGCGGACTGGCGTCCGCGACCGGCGGGGCGGCCGGTCCACCGCCGGCGCCGCTCAGGCGCACGGCGACGACCGCGATCAGGGCTCCGAGGGCCGCGCCCGCGATGCCCCACGGCAGGCCGGCGCGCCAGCCCGCCGCCTGGGCAGGCGTCCCGACGGGGGCGCCGCACTTGTGGCAGAAGCGCGCCGTGGGCGACAGCGCGGAGCCGCATGCGTGACAGTTCATAGGACGGGAATGTAACGCGCCCGGTAGCGTACGGGCTCGGGACCCGCCCACTGGTTGACGCGCCCCCGGCGCGGTAGCTTTGACGCCACTACCAAATTCGAGGAACGGTCGATGGGAAAGGGAGACATCCGAACCAAGCGCGGCAAGATCGTCCGCGGGACCTACGGAAACACCCGGCTTCGCAAGAAGAAGCGTGCTCGGCAGAACGCGCGGAAGCAGGACGAAGGAATGCCCCCTTCCCGGCCCACCCCCGCTCCGTAAAGGGGTGCTCTTGCACTTTGCCACACCACTTCCAATACTTAGCCCCTGCGCCCAGTAGGCCCGTCATCGTCTAGTAATCTAAACTGTTGTGGCGCTTTGTCTTAACAGACAAGGGGAGGAGTGGACGTGCGCTGGCTCGGCGGCAGCTCGACAGCCTCAGCCTTACCGACTCCATCCGCGCTACTGCGATCCGTCTATGTCGGACGGCTGTGCGTCGCCGTCGCCATCTACCTCGGCGCGGCACTCAAGTTCAAGGTTGCCGCTCCCCTCGACGTCCTCCTCACGTCTCTGCTGCTCGTTGCCACGATCGGGGTGGACCTCGCCTCCTACTGGCACACGCACGTCCGGGGCCGCGCTCCGGGACTGACCTTCCTTTATTGCCAGACGCTCTTCGATCTGGTGCTCGTGACGACGGTCGTACACATCACCGGGGGTCCGCAGAGCGATTTCACGTCGCTCTACGTCCCGGTGATCGCGGTCGCGGCGGTCTTGATGCCGCCCACGAGCACCGCGCTCCTCACGATTCTCGCCGGCTTCGTCTACTTCGCCGACGTGTTCTTCGGCCATCGCACCACGATGTCCGCGGACATCGCCATTCAGCTCGCCGTGTTCGTGATGGTCGCGGCGGTCACGGCGTATTTCGCGAGCCGCGTGTCGGTGATGGGGGCGGAGCGGGAAGCGCTGGCCGGGGAGCTGCGCCAGGTGCGTCTGGAGGCCGCCGACGTACTGCGCAACCTCCCCACGGGCATCGTGACGGTGGACGGGGCGGGGCAGCTCCTGTACTGCAATCCGGCGGCCGAAGAGTTGCTCGGGTTCCGGGAGCGGGATTGGCGGGCTCGGCCGATCATGCCCGAGTTCGCGCGGATCGCGCCGGAGTTCTGGGCGACGGTGACGGCGAGCGCGCGGCGCGGCGTGCGGGCTATGCGTGTCGAAGCGACGGTGCGCCGCCCCGATCGGACCTTTCCTATCGGCGTGACGACGACGACCCTGGAAGAAACGGCGAGCGGCAGCCCCCGGGTCACCGCCATCTTCACCGACAT
>JBGPIJ010000268.1:0-3781 GCA_041484865.1 Gemmatimonadota bacterium | reverse complement strand
CCCCGCGCTCGCCATCGACGGTGTGCTGCTGACGATGTACGACGCGCGCTTGAATCTCTGCAGGCAGGTCGCGCAGGAAGCTCAAGAGTACTTCGGGGCGCGCATGTTCGGGATCCCGATTCCGCGCAACGTGCGCCTCGCCGAGGCGCCGAGCTTCGGCAAGCCGATCCTGCTCTACGACGTGCAATCGGTCGGCGCGCGCAGCTATCTCGCCGTTGCGCAGGAGCTGATCCGTCGCGTCGAGCACCCGGAGTCTCCCGCGCGCTCCCCTGCCCCGTCCGTCGTTCAACCGTTGCCGGAGGTGCCCGCATGACGGAAGTCGCCGCTGGACGCCGTCGGCTTGGCCGTGGCCTCGAAGCTCTGCTCGGCCCGACTCGTGAGGAGGCCGAGCGTGAAGGCAGTCTCGTCGAGCTGGCCGTCGAGGATATCCGGCCCAACCCGTTCCAGCCGCGGCATGACCTGGATCCGGCCGCGCTGGAAGAGCTCAAGGCCTCCATTCGTCAGGCCGGCCTGCTCCAACCGGTCGTCGTGCGGCCCGTGGCACGAGGGGGATTCGAGCTGATCGCGGGTGAACGGCGGCTGCGCGCGTGTCAGGCGCTCGGCTGGGAGCGCATTCCGGCGGTGCAGCGGGAAGTGGACGATCGCACGGCCCTGACGCTCGCGCTGATCGAAAACCTGCAGCGCGACGATCTGTCGCCGGTGGACGAGGCCCGCGGCTATGAGCGGCTGATCGCCGAGTTCAAGCTCGTGCAGCATGATGTGGCGGCCGCGGTCGGGCGCGATCGCTCGACGATCGCGAACGCGCTGCGGTTGCTCAGGCTGCCTGCGCCGGTGCTCGCGCTGGTGCACGACGGGCAGCTCTCCGTCGGCCATGCGCGCGCGCTCCTCGGGCTCGATGATCCGCGCACCGCGGCGACGCTCGCCCGCGAGGCGGTCGCCCAGGGACTCTCTGTCCGCGACGTGGAAGATCGCGTGCGCGGCGGGCGCGCGCCGGTGCGGCGTCCCCGACTCAAACGGGGCGTGGGGCAGGCCCCTGAAGTGCGTCGCGTCGAGGACGCGCTGCGCCGGCGCCTCGGCACCGACGTGCGGGTGACGCTCCGGGCAAAGGGCAAAGGCCAGATCCATCTCTCGTTCTTTTCGAACGACGATCTCGCGCGCCTCCTCGAGCTGCTGCTCGGTGCGCCGTTCGACGGATGAAGTCTCGCAGCGTCACGGTCGTCATTCACGCGGACGGCGATCTCGCTTCGCGCCAGTACCGGATGCCGGTGTGGGCGTTCGAAGTGGGAAAATGGGGAGCGGTCGCAGTAGGCCTCCTGGTGGTCCTGTTCTTCGCCTTCGCGGAGCCCCTCGCGCGCGCGGCGTCGCGGGTACCGGGGTTGGAGCAGGAGGTCACGCGCTTGCGGTCGGAGAACAGCCGGGTGCAGCAGCTCGCGGGTGCGTTGAGCCGCGCGGAGGCGAACTATCAGGAGCTACGCCAGCTGCTCGGGATGCGGGCACCACAAGCTGCGTCGCGCATCATCGAAACCGCGCAGCTGATGCGCGCGCTCCCGGTGCGGGCCCGCGCGTCGGCGGCGGCGCGCTATGAGCCGGGACCGTCGGCGCCGAGCCATTGGCCGCTCGATGAGCACAGCTTCGTCACCCGCGGGCAGGTGCGCCCGGATAATCCAGAAGAGTCGCATCCCGGCATCGACGTCGCCGTGCCGATCGGCTCGGCGGTGCGGGCCGCGGGAGGCGGCGTGGTGGAAACGGCCGGTACCGACTCCGCCTACGGCTTGTTCGTCCTGTTGCGCCACCCGGATGGCTACGAGACAATGTATGGTCACGCATCGCGGTTGCTCGTGCGCAAGGGTGACTCGGTCCCGGCGGGTCAGGTGATCGCGCTCTCCGGCAACTCCGGTCGCTCGACGGCGCCGCACCTGCACTTCGAAATCCGGCGCGAGGGCAAGTCACTCGATCCGCTCACGCTGCTTAAAGAGGAGAATTGAGGTGGCCATATTCACCGAAAGAGGACAGGGGACGTCCGCGTCCGACGCCACGCTGTCGATCATTGGCTCCGGCATGCGCGTGGTCGGAGACATCACTGCGGATGGGGTCGTGAAGATCGAAGGCATCGTGGTCGGGACGATCCGGGCCGCCCGCCAGGTCCTGGTGGCCAAGGGCGGGGAAGTGGAGGGGGATATCGTCACGAGGGAAGCGATCGTCGGGGGCGAAGTACGGGGCACCGTGGTCGCCGACGAGCGCGTCGAAATTCAAACCTCGAGCGTCGTGCACGGAGACGTCACCTGCAAACGTCTGCTGGTACACGAGGGAGGCGAGGTCAACGGCGTGGTGCGAATGGGAGAGCGGAGCGGGGCAGGCCCGGCCCGGGAGAGCACCGGAGTGGCGGCTAGCACGTCGCATTGATGGTCCGTCGACGATTGTCCACACGGTCCCGTTCCAGCCGTGTGGATAGTGTAACTGCCTGTATTGCAATGTCTTGTCAAATAGCGAATGTGGGAATCTCCATGGGATCGCGAATCAGTGTTCGCTAAATAGCGCGATGCTGTCTCTACACTGTTCGCATACCCAGGTCTAGTGCGCCTCGACCAACTCGTCCGTTATCTCGACGACTATCTGCGCGTCCAGGCCGTCCCCGACGCCCCCAATGCGCTGAACGGGCTCCAGGTGGCGAACCATGGACAGGTCACCCGGGTCGTCGCCGCAGTCGACCTCTGCCAGGCCACGATCGAGAACGCCGCCGCCGAGCGGGCCGACCTGCTGCTCGTGCATCACGGGATCTTCTGGAAAGGACTCGAGCCGCTCGTCGGCCGCGCCTACGAGCGTGTGGCCGCGCTCGTCCGGCACAACATCGCGCTCTACAGCGCGCACCTGCCGCTCGATTGCCATCCCGACGTGGGCAACAACCCGTTGTTGGCGCGCGCGCTCGGCGTATCGCCACGCGGGGAGTTCGGGATGAGTGACGGCGTCGCCATCGGCGTGTGGGGGGACCTGGACATCGATCGGGCCGCGCTCGCGGCCCGGCTCGCCGCGCTGCTGGGTGCGGCCCCTCGGCTGCTCGGGTTCGGTCCGCCGCAGGTGCGGCGCGTCGGGATCATCACCGGGGCTGGCGGCTCGATGATCGCTCAGGCTCGGGCGGCGGGCCTCGACACCTACATCACCGGCGAAGGGCCGCACCACACCTTCTTCGACGCCGAGGAGCTCGGGCTCAACGTGTTCTACGCGGGGCACTACGCCACGGAGACGCTGGGCGTCAGGGCGCTCGCCGAGCACGTGAGCAAGAAGTTCGAACTGCCCTGGACGTTCCTCGATCACCCCACCGGTCTGTGACGCCGCGCCGCGTGCTCGCGACGCTCGCGGCCGCGGAGCTCCTGGCGATGGCCCCCTGGTTCAGCGCGTCCGCTGTCGCGCCGACGCTGGTGCGCATCTGGCACCTGGACACGGCCGGCGCCGCGTGGCTCACCATCTCCGTGCAGCTCGGCTTCGTGTTCGGAGCGATGACGAGTGCATTGCTCACCCTCGCTGACGTCTGGTCCGCTCGACGACTGGTCGCCGCCTCGGCGATCGTCGCCGCGCTCGCGACCGCGGGCGTTGCGGCGGCTCCGGGCCCCGGCGTCGCCGTCGCCTTCAGATTCCTGTGCGGCGCCGCCCTCGCCGGCGTGTATCCGCCGGGCATGAAGCTCGCCGCGGGATGGTTTCGCGAACGTCGGGGGCTCGCGATCGGGATCGTCGTCGGCGCGCTCACCATCGGCTCCGCGGCGCCGCACCTGATCCGGTCGCTGGT
>JBGPIJ010000267.1:0-3782 GCA_041484865.1 Gemmatimonadota bacterium | reverse complement strand
TGCAGTGGCAGACGACGGAGCAAGCGAAGGCGAAGGACCGGGTAGAGCGGAGGGGATGCTCCACTCGGCGCTGAGAATCAGAACAACTTCGCGAACGCTTCCGACAATGCCGTCAGGTGGCCTGAGTCCAATTCGAACACTTCCTCGCTGACCGACTCAGCGGACTCGGTGGCCTCCTTCAAGACCCGCTCGCCGGCCTTCGTGAGCAGCGCATACCCAACCCGCGCATCGTGCTTGTCGGGCTCGCGCTTGACCAGGCCGATCTTCTCCAACGGGATCAGCGACCGGGTGACCGCCGACGGCGTGAGCCCCAGCTGTTCCGCCAGGTCGACTCTGCGGAGCTTGCCGCCCGGGGCCTGGCTCAAGTGCAGGAGCATCGCAAAGTCGCCAAAGCTCAGTCCATGGAGGGACCCGAGGCGACCGTCGAAGCGCCGGACCAAGGCTGCATGGGCCTTCGCCAGATCGAGACAGAGATTGAGGGACTGCTTGTTTGCGGACATAGTTGAGTACTCAAGTATATTTAATGCATATGTCTACGTCAAGCGCTGTGCCGAGTGGCCCCCTTTCCCCGGTGGGCCTTGGCCTCGTAGAGTGCCCGGTCGGCGATGCTGATCAGCGCCTCGCTCGCGAGGGCGCTGTCCGGGCCGACGGCGACGCCGACGCTCACGGACAACGCTGGGCGCTCGCGGTCGGCCTGCAAGCATTGGACGATGCGTTCCCCGAGCGAGCCCGCCGCGGCACGATCCCCGTCGGGAAGAATCACGGCGAATTCGTCCCCACCCAGCCGGGCCGCCGTATCGATCGCGCGGCATGATTGGCTGATGGCGTGAGCCACCCGGCACAGCGCTCGGCTTCCCACCACGTGCCCGTGGCGGTCGTTGATTCGCTTCAGACCGTCGAGGTCGAGCAGCAGGACCGCCACCGGGCGGCCGCTGCGCGCGGAGCGTTCGATCTCCCGGTCGAGAGTATCGATGAAGTGCCGGTAGTTGGCGACGCCCGTCAATGCGTCGGTCGTCGCCAGTCGCACCAGCTGCTCGGCGGTTCGGTTCCGTTGGGACACGACCGCCGCCAGCGCCATCGTGGTTACGGCCGTCACCGCCATGTACGCCTGCAACAGCAGCAGCGACTCGTTGGGGGTACTGCGCGCGAAGGGGCCAAGATCGTGCAGCGTCCCCCAGATGGCGATCACCGACAGGAGCGCGACGCTGGTCGCGGCTTCCCGCAACCCGAAGCGGAACGCCGCCCAGATCAGCACCGGCGCGAACAGGAACTCGAGGGGGTAATCCTTGCTCGTAGTCGGAAGCAGCCCGCCAAAGACCAGAGCACCGATCCCCGCGATGGCCAGGAGCAAGGCCAAGCCCTCGAGCGCCCGGATTCGAGACCAGCGCACCCACGGGCCGGCACTCCAGAGAACCGCCGCCGGTCCAACGATCAGGGCGCCGGATGCATCGCCGAGCCACCACGTCAGCCAGATGGCCCCGTACCGTCCCCAGTCTGCAAACCCCGCGATACTGAGCGTGGTTACTCCGCACGTGGCGCTGACCATCGTGCTCGCGCCCGCGGCGAGCAACGCGTACCTGAACACGTTGCGCGGATGCTCAAACGCATTTTTACCACCCGCGAATCGGTTGACGAGGTAAGCGCCCAGCAGGCCCTCTGAGGTATTTCCGACAGCGATGGCGAGAGAGCTGAAGAAGGATCCCGCCGTCGTGTCGTTCACGATGAACGCGCCGAGCAGGATGGCCGGCCAGATGCGGTAGCCGAAGATCAGGAATGCCGCCAGCGCGATCCCAGTGGGCGCCCACACAGCGGTCGCACTGGCATGTACGAAGGCAAGGTGCAGCCCAAGCTTTCCCGCCACGACATAGACGGCGACCAGAACGGCTCCGACAGCGATCTCTTTGAAGGCGCGCGCGGTAGTCATCAGCCGGTCCTCCCTCTCTCGCTGTGCGGCAGTGAACGCCTATCACAGAGTTGTGGGGCGGCGGTGAGGCCCGTCACGTCGATGGCAGTGGTCCACTCCTTTCGGATTAGTTCTTCTCAGAACCGGATCGAAAGCTCCACCCCTCTTGACGCGGCCGCGATGACGAACGTCGTGAGTACGAGGGCGGCGGGAGCGAGATAGCGAGGCAGGTGCATGGAACCCTCCACGCGGGCGTGATTGGAATACTTCCCTCCCAGGACGCAATCCGTCAAGACCGGCCCGGTGGAAGGCTTGCGGCCACTCGGCGTCTCGCGAATCTTTGTCGCACGTCCAGAACGGCACCCGGAATACACTCCGAAAGGCTCGAACATGAAGAACAGCAACGTCGCGTGGCAGCGCCTCGCTCTGCTGGCGGGTGCGGTGGGGCTCGTTTCGACCGCCGCCTGCCACACCATGCAGCCGATCCAACCGAGTCAACTGATCTCCACCCCGGTGGCCCGCATCTGGGTCACGGGAGCCGATCGCACCACCGTCGTCCTCCATGGCCCGCGGCTGAACGGAGACACGCTGGGGGGCTTCGTCGACGGTCAATATCGCGAGATGCTGCTGTCCGATGCGCGCACCATCCAACATCGCGCCCCCGCCCCGGGGCGCACCGCAGCGATGGGCGTCATCGTCGGTGTCGCGACGCTCAGCACTCTCATTTACTTCGCCAACCGCTCATACGTCGGCGACGGAGTAACCTGCTATACCCCCCGCGACGGGACCCCAGTGCCCTGTTGCGCGGGCAAGAGCACTATCTCATGCGGATGACGCGGCGGTTCGCTCTCGTCGCGGGCGTGATGGGACTGGTCTCCACGACCGCCTGTCACACCATGCGGCCGATCCAGCCGAGTCAGCTGATCTCGACCCCGGTGGCCCGCGTCTGGGTGACGGCGGCAGATCGGACTACCATCGTCCTGCATGGCCCGCGGGTGAGCGGAGACACACTGGGGGGCTTCGTAGACGGCCAGTATCGAGAGATGCTGCTGTCCGATACGCGCACGATTCAACAGCGCGCCCCGGCCCCGGGGAAGACGGCCGCGGTGGGGATCATCGCCGGTGCCGCGACGCTCGCCACGTTCGTGTATTTCGCGAACCGATCCTACGTCGGGGACGGGCAAACGTGCTACGCCGGTTACAATGGCATCATCGTGCCGTGTTGCGCGGGTAAGAGCACCATCAGCTGCTGACAGGGATGGAAGAACGCCACCGCACCCGTTGATTGCCGACGAGTGCGGTGGCGTCTTTCGTTGCGGGGTGGTTCAGCTCTCGACGATGATCAGGAACTTCGAGTTCGCCCAGAACCGCGCCGAGTCCGCGATCTTCGGCGCGCCCGTGATCGTGCCGTTCTCAGCCGGAGGCGTCGCCAGCGCGCTCACGTCCTGACGCGACACGATGCGATACTCCTTGTTCGCGGCGGGAAGCGGGATGGCGTCGAGCGCCCGCCGGTCCACCGGCGTGAACTCGTTGGCGTCGAGCGTCCGGCCCGGAACGAGCGTCTTCCCCGACTTCCAGAGGACGAACAGGAACCGGGCTCCGCCCGCTTCCCGCACGATGCCCTTCTGCTTGAGCTGGTCCTTCGTCCCGATGATGTAGTAGACCGTGTTGGCCTCGGCGGCCATGTTGGTGATCGTGTCCTTCAACGCGGCGTTTTCGGCGGAGAGGCGGTCCACCTGGAGCGAGAGCGACTCGATCGTTTCCTTCTGCGCGTCGATCATTCCCTGCATGCTCTGCACCGTCGCGGCGAGCTCGCTGCGCAAGCTGTCCGACAACGACGTCAGGCCCTGTACGCGGCGCTCGCTCTCCTGGAGCTTCG
>JBGPIJ010000266.1:0-3828 GCA_041484865.1 Gemmatimonadota bacterium | reverse complement strand
TTCTCTTCCAGGGCGCCCGCCACGCACCCTACCCACAGCTCCATGTTGTGGCGCACCGCGGCCGGGATCTCCCCGCGCACGACGACGTCCGATACAGCGAAACGGCCTCCGGGCTTGAGCACGCGGAACGCCTCGCCGAGCACGCGCCGCTTGTCGGCGGAGAGATTGATGACGCAGTTCGAGATGATCACATCCACCGCGGCATCCGGGAGGGGGATGCGCTCGATCTCTCCCTTCAGGAACTCGACGTTGGTGACGCCGGCGGTCCGTTGGTTCTCGCGCGCGAGCGCGAGCATCTCATCGGTCATGTCGAGGCCGTAGGCCTTTCCGGTAGGTCCCACGCGCTTCGCGGAGAGCAGCACGTCGATCCCACCGCCGGAGCCGAGGTCCAGGACGGTTTCGCCCGGGGCGAGCTCGGCGAGGGCGGTGGGATTGCCGCAGCCGAGCGAGGCGAGCACCGCGGCATCGGGGAGTGCGGCGGTCTCGGCCGCGCTGTACAGATTGCCGCTGACCGGGTCGCAGTCGCAGGCACCCGCGGGACCGCAGCTGCCTGCCTGTCCCTCGCGCACGCGCAGCGCCGCCTCACCGTACTTCTGCCGCACTACTTCTCTCGTCCGTTCGTCGGTCATCGGATGCTCCTCGGTGTGCTAGGGACAGCAGGCCCGCGCGCAGCTCCCCGCGTGTTTTCCGGGGTGCACCGCCTCGGTGAACGCCGCGATGGCGTTGAGCGCGGCCGGGTCGAGCGCGTAGTAGATCCAGCGCCCCTGCCGGCGATCGGTGACTACGCCAGCGTCCTTCAGCGTCTTCAGGTGGAACGAGAGCCGGGACTGGGCCGCGTCGAGCGCCTGCTGCAGCTCGCACACGCAGCGCTCCCCGTGCGAGAGCATCTCGACGATGGTCAGGCGCGTCTCGTCCGAAAGGGCATGGAACCAGTGAGCGGCGGTAGCGCGGTCAGGGAGGGCAGGAGTAGTCGCCATGTGCCTGAACGTATCAAGAGAATTTGATTAGTCAACTGGGGCTGCTTGACAGCGCGGCGGGTGAGCCCCACCTTGTTGCCCGAGAAACGGACCATTGACTCCGAAATAATGGCTCTCCTCTACTCGAGCGCGTGTGGCTATGCGATCCGCGCCTTGACGTACCTCGCCGACCAGCCGGCGGCGACGTTCTCCCAGCTGCGGGACATCGCCGTCGCCGAAGACATCCCGGCGCCGTTTCTGGGAAAGATTCTCCAGGACCTCGTGCACGCCGGCTTGCTGCGCTCGTCCAAGGGTCCGCACGGCGGCTACGTACTCGGCCCGCGTCCCGCCGAAGTCAGCCTCCTCGCTATTCGAGAAGTGATCGACGGCACCGCCGATCTCGAGGGGTGCGCCTCGGGGCTGGGGCGCTGCTCGGACGATATGCCGTGCCCCCAGCACGAGCGCTTCAAGCCGCTGCGGGTGGCGATGAAGCAGTACCTCGCCACCACCACCGTAGCGGACATGTCGCGCGCGCTCGCCGAGAAGCGGGCGCATCTCGCCACGCGGCGCGCGCCGCGCGGCAAACCCGTCCCCAAGCCGAACTAGAGCGTGTGCGATCGCCCGGGGAGGGTCGGCGTGTGGGTATAACAGAGAAGCGGGTCTGAAACTCTGTAACTCGTTGGACGAGGGGAGCGACCGGCAATGAGCCCACGTCGACAGACGGCCGAGATCGTCGGAGTCGGACTGCTGTTCCTCGGCATCACCGCCTTCACCGTGGCGGGATTCTGGAAGGATTGGATGCCGCCCGTGGCGTCGCAGCACGGCGTCGGGGTGGACGGCGTCATGCGGTACCTGTTCCGCGCCACCGGCCCGGTGCTCGTCCTCGGTGCCCTCGCCGTCGTGTGGTTCCTGTGGCGCTACGGGCGCGGCCGCCCCACCGCAGCCCCCACGACGAACTCGAGGGCCGAGCTGTGGTGGTCCATCGTGCCCGTTGTCGGGATGATGGCGATCACCGAGGTGGGCGTCGTCGTGAAAGGCTTCCCGGTGTGGGAGCAGCTGTATGCCGAGCCCCCGGCGAATGCGGTCGTCGTCGAGGTCACGGGACAGCAGTTCGAATGGATCGTTCGCTATCCCGGCCCCGACGGGAAGTTCGGCCGCGTATCGCCGGAGCTCGTCGACAAGACGAACCCCGCGGGCTTGGACCGCGCCGATCCTGCGGCGATGGACGACATCGTCATCCGCAATCAGCTGCACATCCCCGTGGGGCAGCCCGTCTACGTCCGGCTCCGCGGTCGCGACGTGCTCCACAGCTTCTCGGTAGCGGCGTTCCGCGTGAAGCAGGACGTGGTTCCGGGCATCCTCGGGCGGTCGCTGTTCGTTCCCACGATGATCGGCCGCTACGAGATCGCCTGCACGCAGGTGTGCGGCATGGGCCACTACAAAATGCACGGTGCCGTGTACGTCGAATCCCCCGAGCAGTATCGCGACTGGCTCCAACACAAGACCGGGTGGCTGCAACAATGACCACGACGCATCGGACCAGCTTCTGGACGCACTACGTCTTCAGCACCGATCACAAGATGATCGGCAAGCAATACTACTTCACGGCGATGTTCATGGCGCTGTTCGCCACCGCGTGGTCGCTGCTGCTGCGCATTCACCTCGCCTGGCCCGAGCGGGCATGGCCGGTTCTCGGCAAGCTCTTCCCCGGCCTGTTTCAGGACGGCGTGCTCCTACCCGAGCGCTATCTCAGTCTCGTCACCATGCACGGGACGGTGATGATCTTCTTCGTCGTCTCGATCGCGCTCGTCAGCGGGTTCGGGAACTTCATTATCCCGCTGCAGATCGGCGCGCGGGACATGGCGTATCCGTTCCTCAACATGCTGTCGTACTGGACCATCGTGCCGGCCTGCCTGCTGATGCTGGGCTCCTTCTTCGCGCCGGACGGGGCGGCCGGGTCCGGCTGGACCGCGTATCCGCCGCTCTCCGCCGTTCCGGAGGCGGCGCCTGGCTCGGGGCTGGGCCAGACGCTCTGGCTCTTCGCGATGGCGCTGTTCATCGCCTCGTTCACGATGGGCGGCTTGAACTTCGTCACGACCATCCTGAACCTGCGCACGCGCGGCATGTCGATGATGCGGATGCCGCTCATGATCTGGACCCTGTTCATCGCGTCGGTCCTCGGTATTCTCGCTTTCCCCGCGTTGACCGCCGCCGCCGTCATGCTGCTGCTCGACCGGCTGGGCAGCACGAGCTTCTTCCTGCCGGCGGGGCTCGTCTTCGGCGGCACGGTCCTGCCGCACAGCGGGGGGACGCCGCTCCTCTTTCAGCACCTCTTCTGGTTCCTCGGCCATCCCGAGGTGTACGTGCTCGTGCTCCCGGCCCTGGGAATCGCCTTCGAGGTGGTGGCGGTGTTCGGGCGCCGGCCGGTGTTCGGCTACCGCACGTCGGTCTGGGCGCTCCTCGTCATCGCGGTGCTCAGCATGATCGTGTGGGGGCATCACATGTTCGTGAGCGGGATGAGCCCGTACGTGGGCGAGTACTTCTCGATCGCAACGGTGACGATCACCGCGCCGTTCGCGATTCTCGCGATGAACCTGGTGGCGAGCCTGTGGCGCGCGGAGATCCGGCTCACTCCGGCATTCCTGTTCGTGCTGGGACTGATGGCCGCGGTGGGCGTCGGCGGGTTGGGCGGCATCTTCCTCGCCACCGCCACGTCCGACATGTACCTGCACAACTCCTACTTCGTCGTGGGCCATTTCCACCTGATGATCGCGGTCGTGACCTTCTTCGCGATCTTCGCGGGGACCTATCTGTGGTTCCCGAAGATGTTCGGGCGGGAGATGAACGCGACCCTCGGGAAGCTGCATTTCTG
>JBGPIJ010000265.1:0-3839 GCA_041484865.1 Gemmatimonadota bacterium | reverse complement strand
GGATCGGCAGCTCCATCGTCGGGAACCCGACCTGTGCCAGCACCGAGCCGTCCACGAACTCGACGAACGCGTGAATCAGCGATTGGGGGTGGACCACCACGTCCACCCGATCGTAGGGGACGGCGAACAGGTAGTGGGCCTCGATCACCTCCAGGGCCTTGTTCACGAGGGTGGCGGAGTCCACGGTGATCTTCTTTCCCATTTTCCACGTGGGGTGCTGCAGCGCCTCCTCGACGGTCGCCCGCGCCACGGCCGCGGGGTCCCAGGTGCGGAACGGTCCACCCGAGGCGGTCAGGATGAGCCGGGCGAGATCCGCCGGCTCTCGGCCGGCGAGGCACTGGAGCACCGCGCTATGCTCGGAATCCACGGGGACGATGGTGCCGCCTCCCTCGCGCGCCGCTCGGGTCACGAGCTCGCCCGCCATGACGAGGGTTTCCTTGTTCGCGAGGGCGACGCGCTTTCCGCTCTCGAGCGCCGCGAGCGTCGCCTCGAGCCCTGCCGCGCCCACGATCCCGTTCAGCACGATCGCGACGTCGGGCCGCGTCGCCGCCTCGACGAGACACGCCGTACCCTTCCCCCTTCCCTCTTCCCCCTTCCCCCCATTCACGATCCCGACATACGCCGGCTTCCACTCCCTCGCCTGACTCTCGAGCAGATCGAGATTCGAGTGGGCCGTCAGGGCGACGACACGGAACCGCTCGCGATGGCGCGCCAGGACCCGCAGCGCGGATCGCCCGATCGAGCCGGTGGACCCGAGAACCGCGACGCCGATCGTCACACGATCCCGAACAGCCGGAACAGTCCCGCGCTCACCGGGACGACGAAATACAGCGAGTCGAGCCGGTCGAGTACGCCCCCGTGACCGGGGATGAGCGACGAGGAGTCCTTCAGCCCGGCCTCACGCTTGAAAAGCGACTCGGCGACGTCCCCGGTCTGCGCGGCCACGGCCACGATCAGCCCGATGGTGAGGAGCTGGACCGTGTTCAAGGGCACGGCCACCCGGGCGAGCACCAGCGGCCCGTAGGCCCAGGCTGTGAGCAGCGCGCCGAGCGTTCCCCCGATCGCGCCCGCCCAGGTCTTATTGGGCGACAGCACGGGAGCGAGCTTCGGACCGCCCCACCAGTGCCCCGCCGCCATGGCGCAGGTATCGCAGATCCACGTCACGACGAGAGGGAAGGTCGCCAGGGCCGTCGACGCCAGCGGATGGGCATCGCTGTGGATCCCGTGCCGGATCGACACCAGGAAGGCGAGCAGGCCCGACGCGTAGAAGCAGCCGAATATGGTGACGGCGACGGCCGTCAGCGGGCGGCCCGCTGGGCCCCGCCTGATCATCGCCAGCACGAGCACAGACAGCATCCACAGCGCGGTGATGAGTGGGACCGCCAGCGCGCTGTGCGGCTCCGTGCCCCGGTTCCACAACGCCGCGAACGGGAGGGCGGCCGCCCCCACATACCCGATCTCGCGGAGCGGGGCGATACCCTGGCGGCGCGCCAGATCGTACACTTCGCGCGCCCCGAGCCCTCCCAACACCGCGAGCACCCCGGCGAGCGCCCAGCCGCCGCGCCACAACACGACGAGCGACAGAGCGATCGCGGGCACCGCGAACGCGATCCGCAGCAGCAGGTTGCGTGACATCAGACTTCGAGGATGTCGGCCTCCTTGGCCTTCAACGCGTCCTCGATCTGCTTCACGTGGTCGTCATGCAGTTTCTGCATCTCCTTCTCGGCATGCTTCTTCTCGTCCTCCGAAACGTGCTCGGTCTTCTTGATCTTGTTGATCCCTTCGGTGCGCGCGTGTCGCACCGCGACGCGTCCCTCTTCGCCGAACTTGTGCACCAGTTTGACGAGCTCGCGGCGGCGTTCTTCGGTGAGCGGCGGCACGGGGAGGCGGATGATCTGCCCGTCATTCGACGGCGTGAGGCCGATGTCCGAGGCGAGGATGGCCTTTTCGATCGCCTTGAGCAGACCGCGGTCCCACGCCTGGATGGTGAGGAGCTTCGGCTCGGGCGCCGCGACGGTCGCGACCTGATTGAGCGGCATCTCGCTGCCGTACGCGTCGACGCGCACCATGTCGAGCAGCGCCGTCGTCGCTCTGCCCGTGCGCACGGTGGCGCATTCGCGCTTCACAGCCTCGACGGCCTTGTCCATCAGAAGCTTCGTCTGCTTGCTGTGATCGGCGAGGGTCATTGCACGATGGTGCCCACGCGCTCGCCCGCCAGCACTTTGGCGGTCGCGCCGGGCTGGTTGATGTTGAACACCACGATCGGCAAGCGATTTTCCTTGCAGAGGCCGAAGGCGTTGGCGTCCATCACGGCGTAGCCGTTCACGAGCGCATCCTGGAACGACAGCGCCGGGAGGAATCGCGCGCCCGGGTCCTGCTTCGGATCCGCCGTATATACGCCGTCCACGTTCGTGGCCTTGAGCAGCACCTGCGCTTCGATCTCGAGGGCCCGCAGGACGGCCGCGGTATCCGTCGAAAAGTACGGGTTTCCCGTACCCCCGGCGAAGATGACCATCCGTCCCTTCTCCAGGTGGCGCACCGCCCGGCGGCGGATGTAGGGCTCGGCCAACTCTTCCATCCGGATGGCCGTCATCACGCGCGTGTCGACGTCGTGCTTTTCGAGCATGTCCTGGAGCGCGAGCGCGTTGATCACCGTGGCGAGCATGCCCATGTAATCCGCGGAGACGCGATCCATACCCTGCTGGCTCGCCGTGGTGCCGCGCAGGATGTTGCCGCCACCGACCACCAGCCCGAGCTGCACGCCCAGCGCCGTCACGGCTTTCAGCTCGGTCGTCAGGCGCTCGATCACGCCGAAGTCGATGCCGGCCCCGCCGCGCGCCCCGGCGAACGCCTCCCCTGAAATCTTCAAGAGCGCGCGCTTGTAGGCGAGCCCCACTTACTCGCCCCCGAGCTCGTAACGGACGAAGCGGCGCACGCGGATGTTCTCCCCCGTCTGGGCGGCGAGCTCCTTCACCAGTTCGCCGACGGTGCGCTTGTCGTCCTTGACGAACTTCTGCTCGAGCAGCACGCGCTCCTCATAGAACTTCCTGAGCATACCCTCCACGATCTTGGCGCGAATGTTCTCGGGCTTGTTCTGTTCGATGACCTGGGCCTCGTAGATCCGCCGCTCGGTGTCCACCACCTCGCGCGCCAGGTCCTCGATGCGCACCGCGAACGGCGCGGCCGACGCGATGTGGAGAGTCAGATCCTTGGCGAGCTGCCGGAACGCGTCCGTCCGCGCCACGAAGTCGGTCTCGCAGTTCACCTCGACCAGGACGGCCACGCGGCCGTTGAAGTGAACGTAGGCCTCGATCAGCCCCTCGGCCACCTCCCGCGTCGAGCGCTTATCGGCCTTCGCGATGCTCTTCGACCGCAGCACCTCGACCGCCTTCTCGAGGTCGCCACCCGTCTCCGCGAGTGCTTTCTTGCAGTCCATCATCCCCGCACCCGTCCGGGCGCGGAGCTCCGCTACCAGCTTGGCCGGTATGTCCTTGCTCGCCACGTCTCGCTCCTCACAAAAACGCCGCCCTCACGCCGTAGGGCTCGAGGGCGGCGGTGGTTGACTCGCATCGGTGCGGGGCTAGCCTTCGCCCCCACCGCCCGACTCCGCGGGAGCCGGGGTCTCGTCGGTCTTGAGGCGCGCCGCGATCGCCTCCGGCTTGGGACGCCGCTTGCGGCGGGCGGACTTCCGTTTGCGATCGCCCTCGGACTCGCCCTCGGGGCCGGTCTCGGTGGAGTAGGTGGCGGCTTCGCCGTCTTCCGTCACCTCGCGCAGCGGCATCTGCCGGCGGGCTTCGCTGATCACGTCGGCGACGGACCCGGCGAGCAAAGAGACGGCG
>JBGPIJ010000264.1:0-3851 GCA_041484865.1 Gemmatimonadota bacterium | reverse complement strand
CGCGCTGATCGATCAGGCGGCGGCCGACATCGTGCGCACCGCCGAGAAGACCGGCGCGCAGGTGTCCGGGCCCATTCCCCTGCCGACCAAGCGGCAGATGTGGACGGTGCTGCGGAGCCCCCACATCGACAAGAAGAGCCGCGAGCAGTTCGAGCTGAAGACGCACAAGCGACTCATCGACATTCTCGACAGCCGCTCCCAGACGATCGATGCGCTGACGAAGCTCGATCTGCCGGCGGGCGTGGACGTGGAAATCAAGGTTCAATAGGCCACGATGAACGGACTGATCGGCAGAAAGCTCGGCATGACGCGCCTATTCGGTGACGACGGCGCGCACGTGCCCGTCACCGTCATCGAGGCGGGCCCATGCCCGGTCGTGCAGGTGCGGGAGAGCGCGGCGCAGCTCGGCTTCGGCGCGTTGAAGGCCGTGCGCACGCCCAAGGCGCTCCTGGGCCACGTGAAGCGCGCGGGGCTCGAGACGGTGCCGCGCGTGCTGCGCAGCTTCGTGGCGGTGGGCGAGCCCCCCAAGCCCGGCGAGTCCGTGACCGTGGCGATCTTCACGCCGGGTGAGCGCGTCAAGATCACCGGCATCACGAAGGGGCGGGGCTTTCAGGGCGTCGTGCATCGGCATCACTTCGCCGGCGGCCCGGCCACGCACGGCAACACGCGGCACCGCAAGCCGGGGTCGATCGCGCCGGGCACCGATCCCTCGCGCATCATCAAAGGGAAGCGGATGCCGGGGCACATGGGCGCGCGCCGTTTCACCGAGCTGGGCCTCACGATCGTCAAGGTCGATGCCGCGCGGAACCTGTTGTTCGTGCGCGGCTCGGTGCCCGGGCCGATGAACGGGCTGCTCACCGTTCGCAAGCAGGGAGGGCGTAGCCGCCATGATTGAGGCGCCGCATTTCTCGTCGGCGGGCGCGAAGAAGAAGACCGTGCCGTTGCCTGAAGCCTTGTTCGACGGCACCGTGAACGAGGACGCGATGCACCGCGCCGTCGTGACGTTCCTCGCGAATCAACGCCAGGGGACGCACGCGACCAAGACCCGCCGCTGGGTCACCGGCGGTAACCAGAAGCCGTGGCGGCAGAAGGGCACCGGCCGCGCGCGCCAGGGCTCGACCCGGGCGCCACACTGGCGCCACGGCGGCATCGCGTTCGGGCCCCAGCCGCGCGACTACCGGCGCGGCATCCCGAAGAAGCTGCGGCAGCTCGCGAGGAAGTCGGCGTTCAACGCGCGCGCGCGCGAGGGAGCGCTGTTCGTCGTGGACCCGCTGGCGTACGAGAAGCCTCAGACCAAGGCGCTGGTCCAGCTGCTCGAGAAGCTGGGTGTGGGTGATCGCAAGGTGCTCGTCCTGACGGCGGGAGGGACGGCGAACGCGGATCAGGCGCACGCTGTGTACCTCTCCGGTCGCAATCTCCCGCAGGTGCACGTAACGCGCTTCGCGGACGTGACCGCGTACGAGATCCTCTGGTCCGACGCCGTCGTGGTCGAGCTGCCGGCGCTGGGTGACGCGCCCGCGGATGGAGAGAAGGAGGAGGCCGGCGATGTCTGAGCTGTACCGCACGATCGTGGGGCCCGTCGTCACCGAGAAGAGCTCGGCGGCCTACGCGGCGCGCAAGGAGTACGCGTTCCGCGTGCGCTCTGACGCGACCAAGCCCGAGATCAAGACGGCGATCGAAACGCTGTTCCATGTCGGCGTGACCGACGTGCGGACGCTCGTGATGCGCGCCAAACGGCGCACCTACGGCCGCCACGTGGGCCGGCGGCCGGCGTGGAAAAAGGCCATCGTGACGCTCAAAGAGGGCGACACGATCGAGATCTTCGAGGGTTAAGATGGGCACACGCCAGTTCAAGCCGGTAACGCCCGCGACGCGCTTCCGCTCGGTGTCGGATTTCGCCGAGATCACGAAGACGACGCCCGAGAAGTCGCTGCTCGAGCCGCTGCGGCGGACGGGGGGACGGAACAACAAGGGCCACGTCACCACGCGGCACCAGGGCGGGGGCCATAAGCGCCAGTATCGGCGGATCGATTTCCGACGGGAGAAATACGGCGTCCCGGCGCGGGTCGCGAGCGTCGAGTACGACCCGAACCGCACCGCGCGGATCGCGCTGCTGCATTACGCCGACGGCGAGAAGCGCTACATGCTGGCGCCCAAGGGGCTCGTCCCGGGCGACACGGTCGTCTCGGGCCCCGGATCCGACATCCGGCTGGGTAACGCCATGCCGCTGTTCGAGGTCCCGCTCGGCACGACGGTGCACAACGTGGAGCTCAAGATCGGGCGCGGCGCCCAGTTGTGCCGCTCGGCGGGTACGGGCGTGCAGGTCGTGGCGAAGGAAGGGAACTACGTCACGCTGCGGATGCGGTCCACCGAGATGCGGATGGTGCGCGGAGAGTGTCTCGCGACGATCGGCGAGGTGGGCAACGCGGAGCACGAGCTGCTGTCGGTGGGCAAGGCGGGGAAGACCCGCTGGCTCGGCCGCCGGCCTAAAGTGCGCGGCGTGGCGATGAACCCGGTCGATCACCCGCTGGGCGGTGGCGAGGGCAAGTCCTCGGGCGGCCGGCCACCGACGTCGCCCTGGGGCAAGCCGGAGGGGAAGAAGACGCGGCACAAGAAGAAGGCGTCGACGAAACTCATCGTGCGCGGCCGTCGCCGCGGGAAGGCGACACAGTAATGGGACGGAGCGTCAAGAAGGGGCCGTACGTCGAGGCGTCGCTGCTCGACAAGATCAAGATCCTGAACTCGAAGAACGAAAAGCGCGTGTTCAAGACGTGGTCCCGGCGCAGCACCATCACGCCGGACTTCATCGGGCACACGCTCGCCGTCCACAACGGCAACAAGTTCATCCCCGTGTACATCACGGAGAACATGGTCGGCCACAAGCTCGGCGAATTCGCGGCGACCCGCCTGTTCCGCGGCCACAGTGCCAAGGGCTCGGCGGCGGAGCGCGAGGCCGAAGCCCCGCCGGCCCAGGCCTGACGTGGAAGCGCGAGCGATTCAGCGGTCCGTGCGCCAGTCGGCGCGGAAGATGCGCCTCGTGATCGACCTGATCCGGGGGCGGATCGTGCCGGAGGCGGACGCGATTTTGCGGTTCTCGAAGAAGCTGGCGGCGAAGCAGATCCACAAGGTCCTGAAGTCGGCGGTGGCCAACGCCGAGCAGCGTGCCCAGCGGCAGAACGAGCCGCTCGATGTCGATCGGTTACGCGTCAAGTACGCCGTGGTAAACGAGGGCACGACGCTCAACCGCTTCACGCCGGCGGCGATGGGGCGCTCGACGCCGATCCACAAGCGCACGAGCCACGTGGAGATTCACGTCGCGTCGGATCCCGCACCGAAGCCCAAGGCCGCCCCGCCGGCGGCAAAAGCCGAGGGCAAGGCGAAGCCTCGGGCTTCGAAGGCGGCGGCCGGAGCGCGGACGAAGGCGACCAAGGAGCGGGCGACCGCGGCCTCCAAGAAGAAAGGAAGCAAGTAACGTGGGTCAGAAAACACACCCGTACGGCTTTCGCCTCGGCATCGTCAAGCCGTGGCGGTCGCGCTACTACGCGCGCCGCGACTTCCCGGAGCTCCTGAAAGAAGACGAGCTCGTCCGGAAGTACCTGAAGACGCGGCTCGCGCACGCGGCGATCGCCGACATCCACATCGAGCGCAAGCCGGGCAAGGTGACGGTCACCGTGTTCACCGGGCGGCCGGGCGTCGTGATCGGGAAGCGCGGGGCGGAGGTCGACAAGCTGCGCGACGAGTTGACGCAGCTCACGGGCAAGGAAGTCGGGATCAACGTCGAGGAGATCAAGCGACCGGAGCTCGATGCCCAGCTCGTCGGCGACAGCGTCGCCCACCAGCTGACGCAGCGG
>JBGPIJ010000263.1:0-3913 GCA_041484865.1 Gemmatimonadota bacterium | reverse complement strand
GTCGGCATCCTGCCGCACCATGCCCCGTTCCTGACGCTGTTGGGCGATGGCCTGCTGACGGTCCGGCAGGGCAACGCCCAGCGCGCCTTTCGGGTGGCGGGCGGCTTCCTGCAGGTCGTGGGCGACCGGGTTCGGGCCGTCGCGGACCACGGAGACGTCGCCACCTGACGCACCCCCGGGCGCAGCGGAGCGACGGCCCGTTTCCTGCTTCATCCGGAGATGGGCCGTTCCGTTTCCCGGGGAGAGGGAACGAGGGCGCCGGGTCTCGGGTACTTGTGCAGCGCCGCTCTCTTCGGAGGACACACGCATGCTTCGGCACACGGGATGGGTCGCGATCGCAGTGTTGTGTGGATGTGTGGCGACCGCGGCGGCCCAGGCGACGGGCATGCCGTCCTTCAACGCGCCCTATCGCGCGTTCCAACGCTCCGAGTTCGGAGCCGTGATCAGCTTCCCGAACAGCGCGGGCACCGCGATCGAGGGCGCGTACCGTTACGCCGCCGGTCGCTTCGACATCGGCCTGCGCGGCGGCATGTGGGACCCCGGCTCGTGCTGCAAGACCGAGCTGCTCGTCGGTGTCGAAGCGCGTGAGCGGGTGATCACGCACACGACCGACTTCCCACTCGACGGCGCGCTCGTGTTCGGCGCGGGCGGCGCGCTCGTGAGCGGAGGATCGACCCTGTTCATCCCGGTCGGTCTGTCGCTGGGTCGGCGCGTCGAGTCGAAGGGGTCGTCGATCAGTTTCGTCCCGTACGTCGAGCCGACCGCGACGCTCGTGGCGGACGGCGGATCCACGCTCGACTTCACCCTCGGTGTGGGCGTGGACGTGGGGGTCAGCAAGACGTTCGACGCGCGTTTCGCGGCCGGCGTGGGCGATCTCGACGGAGTGTCGATCGGCGCCGTGTGGGTACATTAGGCGCTCCCCGGTTGACGAGACGCCGCAGCGCTCCTAGCGTTGGCGGCTGGTCCCACTCCCGTTTCGCGGGCGGAGGTCACTCCATGACGCGCACCGTCGTCGCACTCGGATTCATCGTCGCCCTACTCGGGGGCGGTGCGTCGCGCGCCGCGGGCCAGATTCCCGGGATGCCGCTGTGGAACAGCCCGCGCGGCGGCACGCGATTCTTCTTCGCCGGCGAGGCGGGGTTCCCCGATTCGGCCGGAGGGAAGGGGACGACGTACGCCGCGCGCGCGGCGCTGGGGCTCCAGGCGCTCACCCTCAGCGCGACGGCGGGCGTGCGAGATCCCAGCGGGCCCGGCGCGAACCTCACGGAATACGGGGCCACAGCCGCCTACCGGCTGATCGGCGGGTCGCTGATCCCGATCGCCGTCAATCTGCAGGGCGGCGTCGCCAACGTGAGCGATTCGGGAGTCGCCGACACCCGGTTCACCGCGGCCGTGGGCCTCGCGATCGACCTTCCGGTTCCGTCGGTGACCCTGGAGCCGTGGGTGGCCCCGGGGCTGCGCATGACTCGCATCGGCGCGCACGGAGCGTTCCCGTCGCAATCCGACACCCGATTCGGGGTCGCGGCGGGCCTGACGTTCGGATTCGGCCTGTTCGGCGTGCACACGGCGTTCGACTACGAGAAGCGCCCGAACGGAGGGCATACGACCACGTTTGGCATCGGGGTGCACATCGACATCCGGCCGACGCTCGGGCTTTGACGGGTTCACAACCGTACTTCGAACGACTACTTTTGGGGCGCGCCGTTCCCGGCGCTCCCTATCGTCCCCCAGGAGCAGCGTGAACCATCGTCTCGCACGCGCGATCACCGTGGCGCTGGCACTCAGTTCGAGCGGCTGCGCCCTGACATTCGACAGCCAGCATCTCGGCGTCCCCGCCACCATGGCGGAGCCGGCGCAGGCGCCCGCGACCGGCACCGCGTTTCACGTGACCAAGCACCCCGTGTATCTGCTCATGGGCCTCATCCCCATGGCACAGCCGAATCTCGAAGACATCTTGGGGGGGCAGGTGGCGAACGGCACGTCGATCGCCAATCTCCGCATCCGGGTGCGGGCGCGATGGAGCGATCTGCTGATCACGGCGTTCACGGCGGGAATCGTTTCCCCGCGCTCCGTCACCTTCGAGGGTCTGGTCGTCAAGCGGTAAGCGCGAGCGCGCAGGCCCGGCGCCCGCCGTTCTATTTCCCGACGCTCCGCACCAACAGCTGCACCAGCGTGGTCGTCCGCTCCGCGGCGCCGCGCCCCGCGCGCACCATCCGCGTGCCCGCGGCGCCCGCTTTTTTCCGGGCGTCCGCATCGTGGTACCAGACCAGCCACTGCGCTTGCAGCGGTTGCCGACCGTCGGCCGGGAGCGCGACGGCGCCTCCCTGCTCGATGAGCAAGTGCGCGTCACGGCTCATCTGCCAGTGGGGCCCCACGGCGACCGGCACGCCGAACACCGCTGGCTCAAGCACCGAATGCAATCCGGCGCGGTGATAGCCGCCGCCCACGAACGCCACGTCGGACAATGCGTACAGGTCGGCGAGCACGCCAACGCGATCCACCACGACGACGGGCGCGGGAGCGGCGTGCTCGAGCTGCGACAGGCGCACGGGTCGGGGGAGACCGAGAGCCAGAGTGTGCTGCGCGATGCCGGCGAGATGATCGGGGTTCGGCTCGTGCGGGGCGAGGATCAAGCGGGCGGTGGGGACCTGGGTCAGGAGCTCGGCGAACGCGGGGAGCACCACCGCCTCATCCGCCGGCCAGGTGGAGCCCGCGACGATCGTGAACCCGCCGGCCGTCAACGCGGCGAGCCGCGCGAACGGCTCGCGCGAACGGTCGAACCGCTCGGCACGCTCCGCCACACTGTCGTAGCGCGTGTCACCGGTGACCTGAATCGCCTCTGACCGCGCGCCGAGCTGCTCGAGGCGATGTGCGTCGTCCTGACTGATCGCCCCGACCTGGTCGAGGGCGCGGTAGGCGGCGAAGGCCCACTGGCGCACCGGCCAGCGGAGCCGCGAGCTGGCCGGCGCCACGGTCGCCGAAATCAGGCCGAGCTTCACCCCGCGCCGCGCCGCGGTGAGCGTCAGCTCCGGCCACACGTCCAGCTTCGAGAAGACGAGGGCGCTGGGCTGCAGGGCGGCGAGCGCGTCGCGCACGTCCCGGGGCCGGTCGAACGGCAGGTAATCGGCGACGTCGGCGGGTAACGTGTGGGCGAGGCGCTCCGCCGATGGCGAGAAGAACGTGAAGGCGAGCTGCCAGGAGGGCTCGGTGGCGCGCAGCGCTTCGAGCACCGGCTTCGCCTGGAGCGCCTCGCCCACGGATGGCGCGTGCATCCACACGAGCGGCCGCTTCACGTCCCGGTGCGCCTGAACCCAGGCCTGCAGCCGCCCGGTCAGGCCTCGGCGCGCTTCAAGGCTGCGCGCGAGTTTCTTGTCGAAGCGGGCCACGAGCGGCGCCGCTTTTCCGGCCACGGTCACGCTGAGACGGTAGATCAGGGAAGGCCGGGCCATCAGTGCGTGGGCGCGGCCTTGCTTCGATAGACGGAGTCGAGCACCCCGCGAAACACCGACACCGGCGCGTCGCCTTCGATCAGCCCGCCCTCGATGTAGAACGTCGGCGTGCTGTGGGCGCCGGCGCGTGCCGCCGCCGCGATATCGGCCTGCACCGCCGCCCGGCCCGCCCCGCTCGCGAGGCATTGCGCGAGCGCGCGGCGATTCGCCCCGGCCGAGTCCGTCAGCGCCTGAAAATAGGCCCGCGGCGTCTTGAGCGAGGCCCACTGCTGTTGGCGCTCGAAGAGACGGTCGTGCACCGGCCAGAACTTGCCCTGCCGGGCCGCGCACATCACCACCTCGGCCGCGGCCATCGCATTGGCGTGGACGCTTGGCAGGGGATAGTTGATGAAGATGAGCCGAACTTTCCCGCTCGCCACATATTCACGTTCGAGGGCAGGCAGCGTCTCCAGCGCAAAGTGACG
>JBGPIJ010000262.1:0-4031 GCA_041484865.1 Gemmatimonadota bacterium | reverse complement strand
GTTGTCCTCGAGCCCGACCCTGGTGTGCCCGCCCATCGCGATGGCCAGCGCGCTCATCGGCAGCTGGAAGAGACCGATGCCGGCCGCCGACCAGACCGAATCGTCAGGCAAATCTTCGATCATGCCGGCGAGGTGCTTCGCCGTCGCGGGCACCGAGTAGCGCGAGCCGAGGAGGAGATTGAAGTAATACGGACCCTCGCCGAGGAGCCCCTTCCCGATGAGCATGTTGGCGGCGTTGATCATCCCGTAGTCGAAGCATTCGAGCTCCGGCTTGATGCCCTTCGCGATCATCTTCTCCGCGAGCGCGATAACCATGTCCGGCGCGTTCTGGCTCGTGCCGGTCGGAAAGTCGAGGGTGGTGAGCGTGAGGCTCGCCAGGTCGGGGCGAGCGGCGCCGGTCAGCTCGAGCACCTCGCTTCGGCGCTCGAACTCCGGGAAGTTTCGGCCGCTGCAGCTCACACAGGTGATCGCCTCGGGGAAATGAGCCCGGATGCCCAGGATCATGTCCTCGTAGATCTCGCCGCGGTATGTGGGCGACCCGTCGTCGGCGCGCGCGTGGAGGTGTACGATCGCGACGCCACGCTCGAGCGCCGCGCACGCCTGGTCGATCACTTCCGAGGCCGCGACCGGCACGTGTGGGGTCATCGCCTTGGTCGGAATCATCCCCGTGGGACAGAAGTTCACGATGAGATCGGCGTAGGGCGTCAGCGGATGCGGCAGCGGACGCGCGCCCCCGCGCGGGGCCCCGGCTCGAGAGTGGGAGCGGTCGGATGGTATTTGGATCATCGTGAGTTCCAGTCGCACACGAGGGATTCCGCCGGGGCCGCCAGCGGTTGGACGACGCGGAACTTGGCCCGTGGTCCGGTGGGGAGATGGTCGACGAACTCCACGTCGGTCTCGAGGAAGGACGCGACTTCCGAGCGGAGCAGCGCGCGTACCCGGTCGGCGACGACGTCGCGCTCGGTTCCCGGGCCGACGATGGCGCGAACCCTGAGACGGGCAGAGTCGAGCTGGCTCACCTGGTACCGAAGGAGCGTCTCCTCCCGCTCGAGCGCGCAGGTGAGCGCATACGGGGAGACCCGCCGCCCGTCGGAGAGCACGAGCACGTCCGCCGCGCGGCCGGTGACCACGCCCAGCAGGGGGGACGAGCGGCCGCAGGCGCAGGCGTGAGCCCGCAAGCTGCCGCGGTCGCCGATGCGGTATCGCAGCAGCGGCATGGCGTGGTTCACCAGCGACGTGGCGACCAGATTGCCCTCGACCCCATCGGGGAGCGGGCGGCCCTCGTCGTCGAGCACCTCGAGGCGGACCACGTCGGCGTTCAGGTGCATGCCGCCCGCCGGGCACTCCCATGCGATCTCCTTCGTTTCCGAGCTCCCATAGACGTCGAAGACGCGAGCCTGGAACGCCTCGGTGATCGCGTCTCGAACGGCCGGTCGCAGCAGCTCGCCACTGGTGAAGACCCGGTCGATCGCGACCGCCTCTCCGCGGTCACCGAGCGCCGCGGCCGCCTCGAGGAGGGCCGAGGGCAGCCCGTAGACCGCGTCCGGAGCGAACGCCGCGAGCTGCTCCGCGATCGCCGCACCCGGCTGGAGCACGCTGATGCGCGCGACGCGACCGGCGCGGCCGGCTGCTCCCTGTCCCTGTTCCGGAGGAATCGCATCGAGGAGGGCGATGCGATCGGTGACGCCGACACCGCACGCCCTCCTGGCGCGCAGCTTCACGAGATACTTGAGCGTGGCCCAGGCGCGCGGCTCGTAGTAGACGCGGAACGGCTCGCCGGTAGAACCGGAGGAGCTCGAGGAGTACCAGTCAGGGCGGACGCGGCTGCCGGCGAACATTGCGGTACCGGCCGCGCGGAGCTCGGACTTGCCCACCGGCGCGAGGAGCGAGAGGACGCCCTCTGGATCGAGCCGCAGCAGTGGGCTTCGCAGGTCCACGCCGACCGCGGCGAATCGCTCGCGGTAGAACTCGGTCCCCGCCGCCGCCTCGAGCAGCCGGCCGAGCCGATCGCGGGCCAGCGCGAGGAGCGCATCGGCCGCCAGCCGCTCGGCCCGGAACACCCTGAGGGCGTCCGCGGCCAGCCAGAAACCCACCGAACCGTTCACCAGGAGCTCGACGGCAGCTCGGCCAGGCGCGACCTCGCGGGCGCCAGGCGACGGACCCCGCTATAGAGCGACAGGTATCGGGTGCCGATGCGGTCCCACGAGAGCGTGGCCTCCGCGTGCGCCCGGTTGCGGCGGCCCATCTCGGCGCGGAGGGCGGGGTTTTCGCCCAGCTGATGGATGGCGGCGGCGAGCGCCAGCGGATCGCGCGGCGCGACGAGGAGCCCGTTCCGGCCGTGCTGCACCAGCGCCGGAATGCCGCCGATGTTGCTGCCGACGACCGGCAGCCCGCACGCCATCGCCTCGGCGAAGACGTTGCCGAACGCCTCTTCGACAGAGGCGAGGGTGAAGATGTCGGCTTCGCGATAGCGCCGCGCCACGGTGGCGCGGTCGAGCGAGCCGCTGAACTTCACCAGTCCGTCGAGCCCGAGCGTCGCCGCCAGCTCCCGCAGCGAATGCTCGTCCGGTCCGGTGCCCACGATCTCGAGCTCGTAGCGCCCGCGCTCGAGCGACGCGATCGCGCGGATGAGATGATCGAGCCCCTTGCGCTCCACCAACCGGGCCACGGCAAGGCAGCGCACCCGGTTCGAGCGCCGGTGGCGCCGGGAAACCGGCGGGTAGAAGCGAGTGAGGTCCACGCCGTTCGGCATCACGGTGTAGTCGAGGCTGGGCATGGTCTGGAGCGCCATCTGGCCGAGACTCTCGCAGACCGGCACGACCCGGTCGGCGCGGCGCCAGATCCAGCGCGTGAGCGGCCCGAGCAGGCGGTGCGCGTGCTCGAGGGCGCGGTTGTGCGAATCGTATCCGGGGACATCCGAGCCCCGGAGCGAGACGATCACCGGCGTCTTGCCGAGGTTGAGGAACGGGATCATCGCCCCGGTCGGGAGCGAGAAGAAGAAGTGCGCGACGTCGTACTGCTCGGTGCGAAGGAGACGGCGGACCAGCGGAAGAGCGGCGATCAGGTAGCTCGCGGCGTCACCCATGCCCGCCTGGTGCACCAACGCGCGGCGGCAGCGCACCCGGTAGACGTTGAGCAGTCCTTCCGCAGAAGCGTCCCCGTTCCACAGCAGCTCGGATTCGCGGCTCGCCTCCTGGCCGGCGGTCACGACGTCGACGGTCACGCCGCGCGAAGCGAAAGTGCGCGCGAGCGCCTCGGTGGCGACGCCGGCGCCGCCACCGAACGGGGGATACTCGTAATTCAGCAGAAGTACGCGCATCGCTCGCGACCGTCCCGTTGTTGCAAGAGTTTGCAGTGCGCATTGGGTGTTGCCGGGTTGCAACTCGTGGAAAGGGCAAGAGGTACGCCACCCGCAGACAGATGTAGGAGCAGGAGTGCGTGGGTGTGGTGGAGCAACCGCAACGTGTGGAGAGATGCCCGCTTGGAAGGGAAGGTTGTATCGGTCATGCAGCGGTTTGCATGGACCATTCGAGCGTGGGCGTTGTGGCGATCCAACGACATTCCGGGACTCTGAGAAATCTCTGTCAACGGATTCGACAGACGCAGCTCAGGAATCCCCTCCAAGAAGCTCCGCCACTTCCTTGGCCGCGGCGCCCTGTGCCTCAGCCTCCCGCCGCAATTCATGAGTCAGATCGGCGAGCGTTTCGTCGGATTCTGCCGCGAGCGCCGCCTGTTGTCCCTGCAACCGGCCCACCACCGTCATCGCCTCGAGCAGACGCTGCACCAGTGCGTCGCGGGTGCGCTCGCACCGGGCGAGTGTGTCCAACCACCCGTCGGGGAGCGTCGCGAGCTGGTCGCGCTGGCGCTCGAAGCGGCCGAGGTTTTCATCGAGCTGGGCGAGGTCGGTGGCCGCGCCGCACGCCGCCGGCAGCAGCTCGGCGAGCGATGGACCGAGACCACGGTCGTCGCCGGTCCGCTCGAGGCGGGCGGCGAGTGTGGCGCACATCCGGACCAGATCGGCGAGGAGACCG
>JBGPIJ010000261.1:0-4046 GCA_041484865.1 Gemmatimonadota bacterium | reverse complement strand
GATTTTTTTTCGGCACGACATCCACGCCGGGCAGGCCCGGATCCCGTGCCTGTACTGCCACTCCTCGGTGGCAATGTCGAGTGAACCGGGCATCCCGTCGGTGCAGACATGCTTCGGGTGCCATCTGATGGTCGGTGGTTCGACGCCGTCCCACGAGACCGAGATCCAGAAGGTCCGCGACGCCTGGGGAGACAAGAAACCGCCGGAGTGGGTCCGTGTTCACGCCCTTCCCGACTTCGTGCACTTCCCGCACATGCGACACATCAAGGCGCTCGGCACCGAGAGCTGCACCACCTGTCACGGTGACGTGCAGGGGATGGCGCAGGTGCGCCAGGTGGCGCCGCTCACGATGGGATGGTGCGTGAATTGTCATCAGCAGCGGCAGGTAACCCGCGATTGCCTCGTATGCCACTACTAAGCCGACGTCGGGGGATCCGATGAGCGAGGGAATGAATCGCAGGCGGTTCCTGACCATCCTGGGCGTCACCGGGGGTGGCGCGGCGGCGCTCGGCGCCTGCGGCGTCGACCCGAAGAAATCTGAAAAGCTCATTCCCTACCTGATTCAACCGGAAGACCAGGTCCCGGGCATCCCGACCTGGTACGCGACGACCTGTCGCGAGTGCGCCGTGGGGTGCGGCCTGCACGTCAAGGTGCGCGAAGGCCGCGCGATCAAGCTCGAGGGCAACCCGGAGTCCCCGATCAACCGCGGCCGCCTGTGCGCGCGCGGGCAGGCGGGGATCGAGGGCCTCTACAACCCCGACCGCATCACCGATCCGCTGGCGCGCAACCCGCAAGGCAAACTCGAGAAGATTTCGTGGGACGACGCGCTGGCGCGCCTCAAAGCGAAGCTGACCGCGGCGCACGGGCAGCGCATCGCGATCATCACGGGACTCGAGTCCGGCAGCTTCGGCGATCTGGTGGACGACTGGGCCAAGAGCGCGGGCGCTGCGCACGTCAGCTACGAGCCGTTCGGGTTCGAGGCCCTGCGCGAAGGCAACCGCCTCGCGTTCGGGACCGCCGCGGTTCCCTGGTACGACTTCGCCAGCGCCCGCTACATCCTGTCCTTCGGCGCGGATTTCCTCGACACGTGGGTGTCACCGGTCGAGTACCAGACCGCGTTCGCGCGGGCCCACGGATTCCAGGCCGGCCGCGACACGCCGATGGCGAAGTTCGTCTGCGTGGGGCCGCGGATGAATCTCACGGGGATGAACGCCGACGAATGGCTCGCCGCCGCCCCCGGCACCGAAGGCTTGCTCGCGCTCGGGCTGGCGGAAGTCATCGTGCGCGAGCGGCTCGCCGCCGCGCCGGGAGATTCAGGGCGCCTGAAGGATCTGCTGGCGCGCCACACACCCGACGCGGTCGCGGGCGCGGTGGGCATCGATGCCCGGACCATCGAGCGTCTGGCGCGCGAGCTCGGCGCAGCGGGCACGGGGCACGGGCTCGCCGTCGCGGGCGGGATGGCGGCGCAGTATCCGAATGGGGCCGAGATCGTCGCCGCGGTGAACGTGCTCAACTACGTCATCGGCGCCGTCGGCAAGACGGTACGATTCGGCGCGAACCAGAGCTTCGAGCGCGCGACCCCGTTCAAGCAGGTCGCCGATCTCGTCGCCGACATGGAGAAGGGAAAGGTCGCGGTCCTGCTCGTCCACGGCGCCAACCCCGGCCACTCGCTCACCGGCGCGTTCTGGCAGGGGTGGAGCAAGGTCGGCTACAAGGTCAGCTTCTCATCCTACCTGGATGAAACGGCGAGCGCCGCGGACCTGGTGCTGCCCGACCTGCATCCGCTGGAGCAATGGAACGACAGCCGCCCCCGCCTGGGCGTGTTCGCGTTACAGCAGCCGGTGATGCAGCCGGTCTTCCCGAGCACGCGGCACGCGGGGGACGTCCTGCTCGCGGCGTCCGGGAAGTCCGGGACCTTCAAGGATTACCTCCAGGCCCGCTGGCGCGCCGTGTACGAGCGGTACGGCCACGGCAAGAGCTTCGATGAGTTCTGGGCCGATGCGCTTCAGCACGGCGGGGTGTACGGCGAGGCGCCGGCTCAAACGGTGCGGCTCGCCACCGACGCGGTCCGCATCATGCCCGGCAGGCCGCAGGCGCCGGCGCTCGATGGTGCCGCGGGCGACACCGCGCTCATCGCGTTCCCCTCGGCCGCGCTGCACGACGGCCGCGGCGCGAACAAGCCGTGGCTGCAAGAGCTGCCCGATCCAGTCTCGAAGATCACCTGGCACGGCTGGGTCGAGATTCATCCCGACACCGCCGCCAAATGGTCGGTCACGGACGGCGATTTCCTGGTGCTGCAATCGCCGTTCGGGGCGGTGCGCGCCCCGGTGTGGATCACGCCCGGGATTCGCCCTGACGTCGTGGCCGTGCCGACCGGCCAGGGGCATCGGGCATACGGGCGCTACGCCCGCGACCGCTCGTTCAACGCGTTCGACCTGCTGTCGGGCGCGGCCAACGGCTATGGCGGACGCACCTTCGCGGTGCGCGTGTCCGCCCGCAGGACCGGTGAGCACCGTTTCCTCGCGACGAGCTCGGGGGACCCGCGCGGTCTCGGGCCGGGGGACGACATCATCAAGGTCCTGCCGTTTGCGGAGGCCACGAAGCTCACCCCGGGGGAGCACGTCTTCGAGCATCCTGAAGCGCCGGCGTACGCCGAGCCCGCGCTCGAGGGCTGGGCGGAGGCGCAGCGGAAAAAGGCCTCGCTCGGGGATTACGCCGGGAAGCATCCGCGCTGGGGGATGACGATCGATCTCTCGCGCTGCACGGGCTGTTCCGCGTGCGTGACGGCGTGCTATGCCGAGAACAATCTCGCGACTGTCGGCGAAGAGCTGGTGCAGCGCCACCGCCAGATGAGCTGGCTGCGCATCGAGCGCTACTGGCGGGGCGGCGAGCGCGGGGAGCCGCTGCGGGGCGTCGTGACGCCGATGCTGTGCCAGCACTGCGAGCAGGCGCCGTGCGAGCCAGTGTGTCCCGTCTACGCCGCCTATCACACGCCCGACGGGCTGAACGGGCAGGTCTACAATCGCTGCGTGGGCACGCGCTACTGCGCGAACAACTGCGCGTACAAGGTGCGCTACTTCAACTGGTACAATTTCGCCGAGCGGGGCGGGGAGTGGGAGGCGTGGCCCGCGCCGCTCGACTGGCAGCTCAACCCCGACGTGACGGTGCGCGAAAAGGGCGTGATGGAAAAGTGCACGTTCTGTGTGCAGCGCATCCGCGCCGGGCAGAATCAGGCGCGCCTCGAGGATCGCGGCGTGCGGGACGGCGAGATCGTGCCCGCGTGCGCCCAGGGGTGTCCGTCGGAAGCGATCGTCTTCGGGGATCTGCACGATAAGACGTCGCGCGTGGCGCAGCTGTCCGAAGACCCGCGCGGCTATCACGTCTTCGAACCGCTCAACACGAAGCCCGGGATCACCTATCTCGCGCGCGTCGTGCATGGCGGGGAGGCCTCATGACCACGACCGACGTTCGGGCCCCGGAGCGCCCGGCCGAGACGCTGAGCTACGACCGCGTCACGCGGATCATCATGCGGACGCTCGGCAACCCGGGGCGGGGCTACTACGTCCTGCTCGGGGCCTCGGCCACGCTGTTCGGGATCGGGGTTATCTGTCTGCTCTATCTGCTGCGTTACGGCATGGGCCTCGCCGGCTACTCGATGCCCACCTACTGGGCCATCTACATCACCTGTTTCGTGTTCTGGGTCGGAATCGCGCACTCGGGCACGCTGATCTCGGCGATTCTGTTCCTGTTCCGCTCCGGCTGGCGCACGGCGGTGTACCGCACCGCCGAGATCATGACCGTGTTCGCGGTGATGACGGCGGGGCTGTTCCCCCTCATCCACATCGGGCGGCAGTGGTTCTTCTACTGGCTCGTGCCCTATCCCAATCAGCGCGGGCTGTGGCCCAACTTCAAATCACCCCTCGTGTGGGACGAATTCGCGATCGGGACGTACTTCACCGTCTCGACGTGTTTTCTCATCATGGGGCTGATCCCCGACATCGCCGCCGTGCGGGACGTGGCGACGGGGTGGCGCCGTAAGTTGTATG
>JBGPIJ010000260.1:0-4053 GCA_041484865.1 Gemmatimonadota bacterium | reverse complement strand
GACAGGACCCGTCCGCCTCTCGGGTGATCCGTTCATGAATAGTCCGGGCTAGGCGCCGGGCGTCTGTACCAGCACGCTGTTCTCCTCCAGCCCCAGCCGGCGGATCGACACCTCGTCGCGCTCCTGCATCCGGGCATCGTCCGCGCTCAGGTTCCGGGTGAAGCAGCAGAACTCCAACTGGATCCCGTTGGGGCCCCTGAAGTAGATGGATTTCGCCCAGTCGTGGTCGACCACCTCGGTCACCTCGACGCCGCTGGCGATGAGCTCGTTGCGCTTCTCCTCGAAGGCCGCCTCCGAGCCCGCCTCGAAGGCGAAGTGGTAGAACGCGTTCGGCACGCCGAGCCCACGGTTGATCCCCGCGTCATAGTCCGCCGGCACCCCCGGCACCCCGCGCGCCTCCATGAAGGCGAGGAGCTGATCGCGTCCCGTGTCGAAGAAGATGTGGCGGATCCGTCCGCCCTCCTTGACCTTGATGATGTCGCAGCGCACCGGCTTGAACTTCAGGATGTTCTCGTAGAAGTCGCGGGTCTTGTCACATCGCTGACCTCCTCGGCACGCGCGGCGGAAGCCGCCGGCCACGTGGATTCGCTTGCCTGCTAATGTAGCGCGCTTTACGGCCACCCGCCTGAAGCTTGATACTCTTGGGGCGTCCGAGCCCGTGGCCACAGATGCGCCGGGGGGTGTGACCGATGGCGACGTTCCCTTGTAGCGGCTGAAGGCGGGTCTCGCATGCGGTGTCCTCGGTGCAGCCACGAAGCGCCGGCCGGCGCCGAATTCTGTCCCGAGTGCGGTGCGCGGCTGGCCCCGACCTGCGCGCGATGCGGCACGCCGAGTGTCGCCGCCCAGAAGTTCTGCACGAAGTGCGGCGCCTCGCTGACGGCGGCCGTCGAATCCGACCGCGAGCGCCCACGGCCCCCGACGGCCCCCGCGGAGCGCCGGCAGCTCACCGTGATGTTCTGCGATCTCGTGGGCTCGACCGCGATCTCCACCGTGCTCGATCCCGAGGAGATGCGCGAGCTGATCCGCGCGTATCAGGACACGTGCGCCACGGTCATCGCAAATTTCGAGGGGCACGTCGCGCAATACCTGGGCGACGGGCTGCTCGTCTACTTCGGCTATCCGCAGGCGCACGAGGACGACCCGCGGCGGGCCGTGCGCGCGGCGCTCGAGATCGTCGAGGCGATCGCGCGACGGCGGCCGGATGTCGATGACAGGCTCGCCGTGCGCGTCGGCATCCACACGGGACTCGTGGTTGTGGGCGAGATCGGAGGCGGTGGACGGCACGAGAGTCTGGCCCTCGGCGAGACACCGAACCTCGCCGCGCGGATACAGTCCCTCGCCGCGCCGGGGACCGTGGTCGTCAGCGACAACACCCGACGACTCGCGGAGCGCGCGTTCCGCTGGCGCGATCTGGGCGCCCAGACCGTCAAGGGGTTCGCCGAGACGCAGCGCCTCTGGCAGGCGGTCGGTGAAGCCGGCGAGGCCGGCCGGTCGCGCGTCGCCGCGCCCGGATCACCGTCGCTCATCGGCCGCGGCGGCGAGATGAGTCTCGTTCGTCAGCGCTGGGAGCAAGCCCGGCGCGGCGACGGGCAAGTCGTTCTCCTCACGGGCGAGCCGGGCATCGGCAAGTCCCGGATCGCCGAAGCGCTGGTCGATGAGGCACGCGTCGAGCCGAAGCTCCTGCTCCGCTACTTCTGCTCTCCGTACTACCAGAACAGCGCCCTCTATCCGTTCGCCAGGCAGATCGAGCACGCGGCCGCGATCGCCCCCGAGGATCCACCGTTGCACCGCCTCGACACGCTCGAGCGGTGGCTCGATGACGGAGGCGGCAGTCGCGAGAGCGCGCCGCTTCTCGCGGCCCTCCTCTCGATTCCGTTCACCGACCGCTTTGCGCCGCTCGATCTGAGCCCGCCCGCCCAGCGGGAGAAGACGTTGCAGGCGCTCGAGGAGCAGTTCGCGCGCCAGGCGGACGCGAGTCCGGTGCTCGCCATCTTCGAAGACGCGCACTGGATCGACCCCACGTCACGCGGCATGCTCGAGCGGCTCGTCGACCTCGTCACCCGGCTGCGCGCGCTGCTCGTGGTGACCGCGCGCCCGGAGTTCACCGCCCCATGGGCGCGCCTGCCGCACGTGACGCTGCTCACGCTCAACCATCTGGGGCGGAGCGAGGCCGCGGATCTCGTGGCCCAGGTCGCGCACGGGCGACCGCTGCCGGCGGGGCTGATCGACGCGATCGTCGAGCGCGCGGCCGGTATTCCGCTGTACGTCGAAGAAATCACGAAGGCCACCCTCGAGGGACGGGACGAGCGGGACGCCGACCAGCGGATCCCGGCGACGCTGCGCGACTCGCTCACCGCGAGGCTCGACCGCCTCGGGTCGGTGAAGGAGGTTGCCCAGGCGGCGGCGGTGATCGGGCGTGAGTTCGACGACGAACTGCTGTCGTTCATCGTCGACCTGCCGGACGACCGGCGACGCGACGCACTCGCCCAGCTCCTCCAGGCGCAACTGGTGGCCGAGCGCCGTCACCCGGCGCGCACCGTGCACTATTTCCGCCACGCCCTGATCCAGGAAGCCGCCTACCACTCGCTCTTGAACGCCACGCGCCGCGCCTATCATGCGAAGATCGCGGAGACGCTTCAGGCTCGCTTTCCCGACCGCGCCGAGGCCGAGCCCGAGACGCTGGCGCAGCATTTCACGGAGGCCGGCGACGATGCGCGCGCGATTCCCTACTGGCTTCGCGCGGGTCAGCGGGCGGCGCAGCGCTCGGCCAACCTCGAAGCGGTGGAGCACCTGCGGAAGGGCCGGGAGCTCCTCGCGAGCCGCCTCGAGGGACGCGAGCGCTCGGAGCAGGAGCTGTCGTTCCTCATCGCGCTGGGGCCGGCGCTCATGGCGACCCGAGGCTGGAACGCGCCGGAGGTCGGGGACGTCTACTCGCGCGCCCGCGTGCTCGCGGCGCAGACGGGCCGCTCGACGGACGTCTTCCCTGCGGTGTGGGGGCGCTGGCTCGTCGCGCACGCGGGCGGCCAGGCGCAGCTCGCCCGTGATTTCCGCGACGAGCTCCTCGGCCTGCTCCGCGACACGGACGACGCCCACCTGCTCCTGCAGTATCATCACGCCGCCGCCTCGACGAGCTGTACGGACTGTGACCTGCCGGCCGCGAAGGAGCACCTCGATGCCACGCTGCGCCTGTACCGCCTCGACCAGCACCGTGAGCAGGCCCTCGTCTATGGAGGCCACGACCCGTGTGTCTGTGTCGGCAGCGTCGGCGCGTTGACCGAGCTCATGCGTGGCGATCTCCGGAAGTCGCGAGGATTGAGCGACGACGCCCTCGCGCTCGCCGCACGAGTCGGCCACGCACCAAGCGTCGCCCACGCGGACTGGTATCGCGCCGAGCTGAGTCACATCCTCGGTGACGTGGCGGAAGCCGAGGCGCGAGCGGAGCGTGTCTTCTTGCTCGCGTCCGAGAAGGGTATCGCGCACTACGCCGCCTGGGCGCTCATGATGCTCGGCTGGGCGATGGTGAAGCGTGGCGCAATCGACGGCGGGCTCGCGAAGATGGAGGAAGGCCGCGCCGCGTTGCAAAGGACCGGCATGTTGTATCACATTCCGCACCGGTTGACGGTGCGGGCCGAGGCGTTTGCGGCCGCCGGCCGCACCACGGAGGCACGCGAGGCGATCGAGGAGGCCGTCGAATCGGTCGAGCGCACCGGCGAGGTGTGGTACGAGCCGGAGGTCCTTCGCGTGAAGGCCGAGATCATCCAGGCGTCGCCGGTGCCGGACGAGGCGGCGGCCGAGCGCTGCCTCGACCGGGCGCTGGCAGCGGCGCGCGCACGCGGCGCACGCCTCTGGGAGCTGAGGGCGGCCGTCGCGCTGGCGACATTGCAGGCGCGTCAGAATCGGCAGGCCACTGCGCGAAGCGCGCTGACCATGGCGCTTCGTGGGTTCGAGGGCGAGCACGATCTCCCCGAGATCGCGGCCGCGGCCGCGCTGCTCGATCGGCTTGGTCGATGAGTCATGAGCCTCGCCCATCGCGCCGTCGAGCTGGCCGAAGCG
>JBGPIJ010000259.1:0-4074 GCA_041484865.1 Gemmatimonadota bacterium | reverse complement strand
GAAGAGGCCGGGGAAATCGCTCGTCGTGTGAAGCCCGGCCCGTGTGAGCAGCACATCGACGAGCCTGGAGCGATCCATGCTGGTCGTCCGGACCCCGCGGGCATTGAGGAACGCCCGGCCGACGTCTAGGAGACTCATGCCGCGATACTGGCGGCTCCGGTCGTCGAGCTGGAAGCGATCGGGCGCGATGCGATGGAGCAAGGCCCCCTCGATGCCCGCGCGGACGTGAATGAGCGGATCATTACCCACGATGGCCTCGCCGCCGTTGCTGGGGATGCGGCCCGGGCCCCGCTCATCCCCCCCGCGCTTCCGAAGCTCATCGAAGACGAGCCCCTGCGCCGCGACCAGCGAGATGGTCCGGTCGCCGATCAGCTTGTCCTCGAAGGACCGCGGCATCCTCGCCGCGACGCAAGCACGCCGAATGCCCTCGCAACGCTCGTTCTCGGCGGCGGCACCCGCATCGCGCTCGGTCGGCTCCGGCGGATCGGCCGCCCGCTCATTCGAGAGCGTACCCAGGGCATCGTGCTCCGCGATCGTCTCAGACTGTTCGTTGGGATCCATGTGTCGCTCCTTCTCAGGTGGGACGATGGCGCACGGGTTCGTCGGCCGCTTGTCGGCGCCTCGCATCTGCGCGCCGGCATCGGCGCCGATGGGCACCGCCGAGATCTCGAAGGGCTCCCAGTCGATGGCATGACGCCGCATCGGCTGGCCTTCGGTGGCTTCCGTCTGGACGTACTTGTGGACCTTGTAGCCCACGCTCACATTGCGAATGATCTTGTCGACGACGTCCTGGAAGATCGGCTCGACGTCCGCCCTCCGCGAGAAGCGCACCGTCGCGACGCCGCGCTGGCCGTCCACAGCCGCCGAGCCAGGCTCGACGGCGCCGATCACGTCGCGTAGGTCATAGGTTCCATGCGTATTGAGCAGCGGCGCGCCCGCGTTGAGCCGGTCCAAGTGGACGGCGTCGGGCTTGAGCGAGAGCGTCTCGACGTAGGTCGATCCGGTGTTCCAGTCAAAGCGCTGGACGGGGGCGCCGGTCGAGAAGATCAACTCCACGGTACGCGCCTTGCGGTCGACGTTACCGATGTCGGCACGGAGGACGAGGGATGGAAGCTCGATGGTCTGCGTCTTCGGGGCGGCGAGGGCCCTAGACTTCATGGGCGTTACCATGACACGCCTGGCGGGGAGCTTACTAGTTCCACACGCATTTTACCGTAACCTATCCCTCCCGGTGCCTCCGAATCAGCGGAGAGGTGGCCTTTTCGAGCCAGCCCTTCCGCTTGAGTGCCTCGGCGTGGTGTCGGACGCCGACGGGCGAGATCTTCAGCTTCTGCGCGATGCGGTAGAACGTGCAGGGCTTCCCGGTCACGTGCTCGATCTTGACCGCAACGTCGAGGATCTGCTGCTGGCGAGTCGTCAGATCCTGCTTCATCCCGCCAGCAGCCTCAGCACGGCATCTCGCCCGCGATGGAAGCAGTCCGCGCAGTGGAGATCCTTGGCGCTCGGCTTGAGCGTCTGGGCCTGCACTATGCGCTGCTCGAGGAGCGCCAACCGCTCAGCCACGGGCACATCCGGCGGCGCATCGCGGCGACGTGTGCCGCTGACCTGGGGCCCGCCATCCCGATTGTCCAAGTCCTCTTTGGTGATCATGTTGCAGTTCTCCTCGTGTGGCGCGCTCAGCGCACCAGGAATTGAAACCGCTCCGACGGCACGCGCACGCCATCCTTCGTGACCGCCACCAGGGCGACATACTTGCCCGGTCGAAATTCTCCCTCTTTGGTGACGTAGGTCGCAAGGGATCCCACGAGCGTCATAGCCCGCTCCGCCTGGCCGATGATCTTCAGCGCGGCGGTCGCATCGGTCGGATCGAAATCGGTAAAGGTGAGTGAAGCAGCGATCTCAATCCCGTAGCCTTCGGAGTCCAAGACCAGCACGGCCATTTACGCCTCCATCGTCAACGTGAGCGCCCGCGTGGGCGCCTCCATAGGCAGCACGCCGATCGTCACCGGCGCCGGAGCACTCATGGCCAGTCCGATTGGCATGCCGGCCCTGTTCATCCTGAGCGCGATCTCCACGAGCATGACGGCGCCAGGCGGCCCGGCGGGCGGAAAGTATTCGCCCGCATAGAGCGCCCCTGGGGCAAGAGAGCCCGGCATCTAGCGCACCCGGGCGGGTTCTCCGCGGACCACCAGGCCTGCCTTGACGTCACGTGTTACCACGGCGCCGGCGCCGACCAACGCCCCTTCACCGACCCGAACACCGGGCAGAAGGATGGCACCCGCCCCGATGCAGGCGCCATCCTCAATGACCGGCGGCTCGGCGTCATAGTCCGGATGCCCCGCCCGCGGATAGCGGTCATCCGTACAGGTCACGTTTGGACCGATGAAGACGTCCCGCCCGATACGGCTGCCCGACGGGAGAAAGACGCCGTGGCCGATCCGCGAGCCATCGCCGATCATCGAGCCGCGGCCGATCTCCGCGCAGGCGCCGATCGAGCATCCGCGCCCAATCACCACATCGGCCAGCACCACGGCCCAGTGCCAGATGACGCTGTCCTCGCCGATTGCCGCCGAGGGATCGATGAAGTTCCAGTGGGCCCCGGTCACAGGATGCCCTCATAGATCCCTTGCATCAGCTTTGCAGTGTCTCGAATGTCCGCCACCGGCTCTTTCTCTCTCGGCGCCACATCACCGTTCAGGATCGGGATGAGCTCCTGCGCGAGCGCCCGCTGGTCGCCTTCGGTCACCCAGAAGTCGGCGTATGGATTGCCCCGGTAGGAGATCGTCCGCGTGCCGCAGGCGTTCGCCTCAAGGCTGATGCGATTGAAGTCGCCATAGCGCACCAGCCCGATATAGAAGTCCACCGAGCAGAGGGCGTTCCGCAGGTCGGCGTGCTCCATCGCGATCGGCGAAATATGACTCGCGTAGGACGCGCCGTTGCGATTCACGAGGGGAAAGAACCAGCGATGCTGATCCGTGGGCAGGTAGATCGCATGCAGCACCGGATTGCCCTTCAGATGCGGGTAGACCCACGGCCACGCGATGAAGAGATCGAGCGGCCACTTGATATAGTGGGCGTTCTCGCTCGTGAAGAGGCTCGGGGTGCCGGAGAACTTCCCGCGGCTCGCGGTCGGCGTCCAGAAGGCGCGGTCGAGCCCGAGCGGGATGCAGTGGACCGTGCGCCCTCGGTCACAGAGCGATTGCCAGATCGCCTGATGCCGCGGCCAGAAGGTCACGCACGCATCGGCCGTCTGAAGCCAGTGCTGCACGAGCATCCACCCGTCACCGTGGCCGTATCGGTGGCCGGTGCCCTCCTCAACAGCCGACTGGAAGATGTGCTCCGGCGTGCCGTGGCCGACCCAGACGATCTTGGGCGGGCGTGACAGCCTCCGGCGCACGTCGTCGGGGAAGTGGGTATGGGAGACATGTACATCGGCATCAAGAGCGGCGTCAAACGCGGTGCCATCATGCAGGTTGATCAGCATCGAGTCGAGCCCAATGGCGCGCTCGGCGGCGACCAGTGACTCCGCGACGCGGTGCATCCCGCTCCTGTTGTGCATGCTCCAGTGAGCAACCCTCATAATAGCACCCGCACCACGAGCGCTAAGAGCGTCGTCCTCGTCGGATACACCTTCAGGTCAAGCGCGATCATGACTTCCCCTCTGACCGTCCGCCATACGAGCCAACCTTTCTGGCCTTCGAGCCTGAAGCCCAGCCAGGTCAACAGCGCGAACGCGCGATCGCCGCATCCCACCGGGCAGCGCATTGCCTAGCATCCTGACCGCGAGACGCAGCGGGACAGGACCGTCGAAATAATCGTGCTTTGCGACACATCCTTGCTAGTGAGGGAAGAAATCAACACGGATTGCGACGTGTCCTTGCTGTTCACGGTCGTCAGGTTGGTCGAGATGACCGCGGAGTCGCTGATCGCTTTCGAGTCCGCGACGGAGATCAGCGTCGACTGCGAGACATCCTTGCTGTTCACGGTCGTCAGGTTGGTCGAGATCACGACAGAATCGCTGACCGCTTTCGAGTCTGCGGCGGAGATCAGCTGGGATTGTGAGGTATCGCGGCT
>JBGPIJ010000258.1:0-4090 GCA_041484865.1 Gemmatimonadota bacterium | reverse complement strand
GTGTCGGCCGCGAGCACACTCGTGACTCCCCCGGAGACGGGGGAGCCGAGCGAGTCCACCGCGACACCTGCCACCGTCTGCGTGTCGCCCAACGCCACGAACGTCACTGTGTCCCTGGACACCAACACGCGAACCGGGCGCTGCTCGACGCGGACCACAACCGACGCGGTCTCAGCGCCGAAGCTCGCGGTGACGAGCGCGCTTCCGTTGCCGTTTGCGCGGACATTCCCCGTTGAGTCCACGGTCGCGACCGACTGAGCGGTCGTGCCATACGAAAGCACGGCAGTTGTCACGGGAGAACCCAACGGATCGACCGGTACCGCTTCAATCGGGAGCGCGGCATGCAGCGCGTCCAGAAGAATGGAGTCGCGCTTCATCACGACCCTTGCCACTCGCTGGGCTACGACGATCCGCAGGCTGTCTGCAATGCCGTTCGACGCCATGCCACGGATCCAGGTAGACCCGTTGCCCTTGGAGGTGACTAATCCACTGGGTGCGACCGTGATGACGGACGTATCCGCCGCCGAGTACTCGAGCGCCTGACCAGCGAGCGCGGCGCCCACGCTGTCCGACACGGTCGGCATCAATTGAACGGTATCGCTCAGGGCGTCGAGCTGCGTGCGGCTCGCCGACAGGCGCACGCTCGCGACTTTCTGATTGACGACTACCCGCACGGTTTGGGAGGTGAAGCCGGCCCGAAGGATTACCGGCGTAGTGCCGTTGGAAACGCTGCTGATGGAGTACGTGCTCCCAGCCTGGACTCTCGCGACCGAATCCACCACGACGCTGTCCACGAGCACTGAGTCTTTGATCGACAAGCCCTGGTCGTCCACCAACTGAACGGTGACGTTGGCCGTCTGCCCTAATGAGTGGAACCTCACCGTGTCGGGCGAAGCGATGATCGTTCGAACCACCTGGGTCGCGTGCACCCAGGCCGAGTCCACCGCCGGCCCGGCGACCACCACGACCTGGCTCCAGCCGCGCTTCAGCGCTGCGACGGTACCGAGCGTGTCTACGCTGCACAGAGTGGCATCGCGGCACGTGAACCGTGCCCCGGATGGAACGAACTTGTTGCCGAACGGATCGGTCGCCTGGACCGCGAGGGTCGTCGCGACTCCGAGCTTGACCGTCGTGGTGTCGGCGAGGAAGGCGATGGAGCTGACCTCCACCGGTCGAGCCACCGCGGCGATCACAGCGAGCGCGGTCTGCTTCCCCCCCCGGACCTGAACGGTGAGTCGCTGCGGTTCCGAAGCTTTGGTGCCAAGCACCCAGTTGGCCCCGAACCGCCCTTGCGCGTCGGTGACGGCGGCGGCCTGTTCGACTCGGCCGTTCGTGCCAACGACGGTCCACTGCACACTCGCGCGGGGAACGGGGCTTCCGTTACCATCGACAGCCTCAAAGCCAAGCGGGGCCGCGAGCGCCCGGCCTGGCGATCCCGTTACGACAGAATCCTGCGGCCCCGTGAGCTGGCGAACGGCAAGGACCCCGTCAAGCCCGACAGGGTCTCCGATACAGGCGGCGAGACCGACCAGGATTCCGAGGAGGGTCCTGTGAACCGCGGTTTGTGTAAGTCCAGTACGGTTCACAAGGCTGCCGGGCACGTCTCGACCTATGGAGAAGGGCTGCTGGCACCTGAGCAACCATCGTTCCCGCTACTTCAGGCAACTCGTACATAGCTGCCCTCGTTACTCTTACCAGAATTACGGTGATATGGATCACGGCGTTGGTAGGCGTTGCGTATTCGCAACACTCTCGCGTTTAGCAGGACTTTCAGGCAAGACACGGCAACTGGCTAGCTTCACGGCACCTGGATGACGGCGATCGGGACCCGCTCAATGCGCTCCGCTGCGCCTGAGAACCACGGGAACCGTCCGGAGCAGGATCCAGAGGTCCTTCGCCAGCGACCAGTCCCGGATATACTCGCGCTCCAGCGCAATCACCTGTTCGAAATCGGTCACCGTGTTGCGCCCCGACACCTGCCACGGTCCGGTGATGCCGGGAGGCACGGCGAACCTGGCGTAGTGGTGCTCATCGTACAGGGCGACCTCCGATGGGAGTGGCGGGCGCGGGCCCACCAGCGACATCTCGCCGCGCAGCACGTTGACCAGCTGTGGCAGCTCGTCGAGACTGCTGCGACGCAGCCAGCGGCCTAGCCGTGTGATCCGGGGATCGCCCGGTACTTTGAAGAGACGAGCGTCGGGATAGACGCTGTGAGGGAGCAGCTCGTCGCGTTGCTCCTCCGCGCCCTCTATCATCGTGCGGAACTTGATGATGCGAAATGGCTGCCCGCCGCGGCCCACGCGTTGCTGCGTGAAGAACACCGGCCCGCGCGATCCCAGCCTGATCAGCAACCCGAGGAGCAGGAACACCGGGCTCAGGACGATGAGCAGAACGGACACGCCCACGATGTCCAGGAGCCGCTTGAGGACGAGCTGCTGTCCTTGCAGGCTCGGCGTCGTCAGCTCGATCAACGGCTGGCCGTTCCGCCACACCGTCTCGGGCGCCACGCCCGCGATGTCGATCGCCCGCGGCACCGCCAGAATCTGCGTCCCCGCCGCGACCGACGCGTCCACGACGGTTTGGAACACGGCGTCGCTCAGGTATCCGCACACCACCACCGTCTCGGCGCCCGACTCCTGGAGCAGCTCCGGGAAGCGCGCGATGTGGCCGAGCGCAGCGACATTCGTCGGCTGCTGCGCGTCCACAAATCCGACCACTCGGTAATCGCCCGCCTTCCGGAACACCGCCCTCGTCATCGCGAGGCGGCAGCTGTCGGCCTGCCCGACGAACAGCGCGCGCACGGCACCGGAGCCCGACAGCATGCGCGCGACCGCGCGATCGATCGTGAACCGCTCGGCGACGAGCGCGGCCCATATCAAGAGCGTAGTCAATGCGTACTGGACGAGCACGCCCCCCAACCCATGCGTCCACACCGTCATCCAGAGCGGAAGGGCCGTCGCGAGCGCGGCGGCGAGGAACAGGCGCCGGGCATCACGGCGTTGGTCGCCGGGGCCGTAATTCCCGGTGACGGCGAGCGCGACCAGCAGCGCGGCAGCGAATTGGAAGCCGCTCAGAATGCCCCGCGGGAACAGACTGCCGACGACATTGGCGACGCTCGATCCCAGAAGGTCGTAGTCCCGCAGCGCCCGTAGCGTGCCACGCGTTAACGCGAAGGCGCTGAGATCCGCGAAGAGGAGAACGACGACGCGCCTGATGGCGCGTCTGAGGTGGCGCCGGAGATTCGCCGAGGCGCGCTGCTGCAAGTGCAGCCGGGCGCGCACCGCGGGATCGGTGAACCGCGGCTCCTGCTCGGGATCCGGCGCGACCGCGTCGCGCGACCGGGACCACGTCGTCCCGGAACGTGGCTGGGTCTTTTCGGCGGGCAACGATTCCATAGAAGTCCCCAATTTTCGGCGCGACCCGGCAGGTGCACCTGAAACCGGCACGGCGGGACGGACGCCACCCGCACCGGCGCAGATTAATGTCAGGGCGCGTTTGTACTGCCATCGACGACCGCCTAGCCCTACCCCCCAAAACGCGTAGGGACTCGCAGCGATCTGTCGTACTTGAGCGGCAATATAAGGACGTTTCCCCGGGGCCGCCGAGATTCTTGCGATCACTGGCGATCGAGCTTGCCCTTTAATTTCGCATTCCGAATTCCACATTCCGCATTCCGCATTGCGGTGGGGGGCGTATACTAGAACCATGACCGTGGATGTCATCGTCGTGGGGGCGGGGGCCATCGGCGCCAGCACCGCCCGGCACCTCGCCCTCCAGGGGCGCAGCGTTCTCGTGCTCGAGAAGGAGTCCCAGCCCGCGCAACACCAGAGCGGCCGCAATTCCGGGGTGATCCATGCTGGTTACAATCTGAAACCCAGCAGCCTCAAGGCCAAGTACTCCGTCGAGGGCAACCGCCAGCTCCGCGCCTATTGCACCGAGCACGGGATCGCGATGCAGCAGGGCGGGATTCTGGTCGTGGCGCTGACCCAGGCGGAGCGCGCCACGTTAGCCGAGCTGGAGCGCCGAGCGACGGCGAACGGCGTGGAGGCCCGGTTGATCGACCAGCGGGAGATCGCCCGGCTCGAGCCGC
>JBGPIJ010000257.1:0-4119 GCA_041484865.1 Gemmatimonadota bacterium | reverse complement strand
CGACGCGCGCCCCGCCGCCGGGAGCCCCGGCGCGCCCCTCCTCAACCCCCCCCCCCTCAACGCCCACCCGCAGGCGTGGAAACCGCCGCGGCCCGGGACCCTCACCACCGCCCAGGGCGCCCTCGCCCGGCTGTCCAGCCGGTACCCGCTGCTCCGGAACAGCCAGCTCGCGGACCCGAACTCGGGGATCGTCGCTCAGCTCATCACCGACGTCGCCGATTTTCTGCGCGGATCGCTCCTGCCCTACCTGCGGGCGGGCGGGCGGCTGGTCGTCGAAAGCGTGAGTGTCGCCGTCATGGCGGTCTATATGGCCCGCAACCCGTCGGTGTACCGGAACGGGGTCCTCTCGCTCGTCACGCCGCGCCGTCGCGCTCTGGCGAGCGCCATTTTCAGCGATCTGGGGGCAACGCTCCGCGCCTGGGTCGTGGGCCAGCTGCTGGACATGCTCGTTTTGAGCGTGCTCGTGGCCGTCGGTCTCCTCGTGCTCGGCACGCCGTATTGGCTCGCATTCGGCGCCCTGGCCGGCATCGCCGCCATCGTGCCGTTCTTCGGTACGCTCGTCTCGACACTTCTCCCGGCGCTGTTCGTGGTAGGGTCGGGAGACTGGCTCAAGGTGACGGCCGTGCTCGCGCTGGGCGTCGTGGTGCACCTGATCGAGGCGAACTTCGTCAATCCGCTCGTCATGGAGCGGAACGTGTCGCTCCCGCCGGTGCTGACGATCGCGAGCGTGCTCGCCGCGGGCACGCTGTTCGGCCTGATCGGACTGGTCGTGGCGGTGCCGATTCTCGCGGTGCTGATGGTCGTCGTGCAACACATCCTGAACGGGGTCATCTACGGCGACACCGAAGCGATGGAGCCGGCCGTGCTGCGGCAGAGCGAGCGCCGCCGCGGCGTGGACCGCCGCGTGGCGAGCCCCGCCTCCGTCTGATGCTCGACCCCCGCCGGCATCGGTTTCTGATCATCGCCGATGGTCAGTTCGGGCCGCTCACATCCAAGACGGCGAACTCCTGCATCCGCTATTTCCCGGAGCGGATCGTGGCGGTCCAGGACCGCGCGCAGGCCGGGAAGACGGTGCAGCAGGTCCTGGGATTCGGCGGGGCGATCCCCGTAGTAGGCGATTTCGAGCAGGGCGTGGCGCGCGGGGCAACGGCCGTCCTCATCGGCATCGCGCCAACGGGCGGCAAACTGCCGGCCGAGTGGCGCGGCTGGCTCGCGAGCGCGATCGGCCACGGGCTCGAGATCTGGAGCGGGCTGCACACGTTCATCGGGGACGATCCGGAGCTGGGCCGCATGGCACGCGAGCGCGACGTGCGCATCTTCGACGTCCGCAAACCGCCGCCCCATCTCCCCATCGCCGACGGCCGCGCCGCGGAAGTTGACCCCTACGTCATCCTGACGGTGGGGACGGACTGCAACGTGGGCAAGATGACCGCGCAGCTCCAGCTTCGGGACGCTCTGGTCCAGCGCGGTCACCGCACCCGCTTTGTCGCCACGGGACAAACGGGGATCTTCATCGAGGGGTGGGGGATCGCCGTGGACGCGGTCGTGGCGGACTTCATCGCTGGCGCCGCCGAGCAGCTGGTGCTCGAGGGCGCGAAGGACGCCGACATCGTGCTGGTGGAGGGGCAGGGCAGCCTGATCCATCCGGGTTACTCGGGCGTCACGCTCGGCCTGCTGCACGGCACCTGTCCCGATGCGCTGATCCTCTGTCATCAAGCGAAGCGCGATTACATCGGCGACTATCACGGGCGCGAGCCGTGGGTGCGCATTCCGCCGCTGCCCGAGATGATCGAGATCTACGAGCGCGCCGCCGCCCCCGTGCATCCGGCCAAGGTGATCGGCATCGCGCTCAACACCTTCGACATGAGCGAGCGGGAGGCCCGTGAGGTCGTCGATCGGGCGGCGCGCGAGACCGGCCTTCCCACGACCGACCCGGTGCGCTACGGATCTGAGCCGCTCGCGGACGCGGTGGCGCGGGAGGCGATGGCCGCGAAGTAGCTCGCGTTTTTTCGGCACGCGCCGCGCGTATGGTATCCCGGCGCTCGCCCTTCTTCCTTATATATAGGCGGCCCGGACTGCCTCGAGCGGGCCCCTGGTGCACCCTCCCATCCTTGTCGTATCCAACGTCGCAGCGAGACTGATCCGTCGGGGGCTCGTCGATCCGGCCGACCCGACATTGTGCCGCTGGCGCCAAGCGCGCGTTCTGGTGTTTGCGCTGGGCCCGGTGGTGCTCGACGTGGCGCGCGTTGACGCTCCTCCATGCCCCTCCTACGTTACGGCCGCGCCATGGCCCCCACACCGGTTCCTTCCCTCGCGCTGTACAACACCCTGACGCGCCGGGTCGAGCCGTTCGCGCCGCTCCGGCCGCCCGTGGTCACGCTCTATACGTGCGGTCCCACCGTGTGGAACTACGCGCACATCGGCAACTTCCGCACGTTTCTGTTCGAGGATCTGCTGCGCCGCTATCTCGAGTTCTCCGGCTACGACGTCTTCCACATCATGAACTTGACCGACGTCGATGACCGCACCATCAAGGCCGCCGCAGCGGCGGGGAAGCCGTTGGAGGAGCACACCGCGCCCTTCATCGAGGCGTTCTTCGCGGACCGCGATTACCTGCGCATCGAGCCCGCGCACGTCTACCCACGGGCGACCCAGCACGTCCCGGCGATGGTGCAGCTCGTGTCGCGCCTGCTCGAGCGCGGCGTGGCCTACCGCGGCGACGACGGGTCGGTCTATTTCGCGATCGCGAAATTCCCCGCGTACGGGCGCCTGTCCCAACTCGACACCCGCGAGCTCAAGTCGGGCGCCCGCGTCGCGAGCGATGAGTATGGGAAGGACGATCCACGGGATTTCGCGCTCTGGAAGCGGGCGTCGCCGATCGACGAGCAGGTGGGCGCGGCGTGGGATGCGCCGTTCGGCCGGGGCCGGCCGGGATGGCACCTCGAGTGCTCGGCGATGTCGCTCGCCGAGATCCGGCAGCGGTTCGGCGTCGAGACGCTGGATATCCACGCGGGCGGGATCGACCTCATCTTCCCGCATCACGAAGACGAGATCGCGCAGTCGGAGGCGGCGACCGGCCAACCGTTCGCGCGCGCCTGGCTGCACGGCGAATTCCTGAACGTGCGCGGCACCAAGATGTCGAAGCGCTTCGGCAACTTCCTGACGGTGCGGGACCTGAGCGACCAGGGGGTCGACGCGGCGGCGCTACGCCTGCTGTTCTGGCAAACGCACTATCGCCAGCCGCTCGACTTCAACGACGAAGCGCTTGAAGGCGCCGTGGAAGGCGTGAAACGGCTCGGCGAATTCCACGCGCGTCTGACAGAGCAAGCGAGTCGCGACGCGGAGCGGCCCGCCGCCCTCGCCGACCTGGCGGGCGTGCTCGAGCGGGACGTGACGCAGGCGCTCGACGCCGATCTCGGCGCGCCGCGGGCGGTAGCGGCGCTGTACGATTTCGTGCGCGCGGCGAACCGCGAGCTGGACAGGGGCTCGGGCGGTGCCACCGCCGCGCTCGCGGCGTTCATGCGCGTGATGCGCGTGCTCGACGTCCTCCCCACGCTCAAGTCGGTCCCCGAGGCGCTGGCCGCGTGGGTGGGCGAGCAGCTCCAGGCCCGCGAGAAGGCGCGCAAATCCAAGGACTTCCGCGAAGCGGACCGGATCCGCTCGGCGCTGCGCGCCCGGGGCATCGAGCTTGAGGACACGCCTCAGGGACCGAAGTGGAAGGCCGTCTAAGTTGTTCGCCGCGCTTCCCTTGCGGGAATGGATTACCCCGTTTATCCTACGAGTCTGAACGGACTGACCCTCGACCGCTGACGTAGCTCAATTGGTAGAGCAGCTGATTTGTAATCAGCAGGTTAAGGGTTCGAGTCCCTTCGTCAGCTCACGTTGCTCGATCGCTTCTCGTTCGGAGGAAACACACACCCCGCGCCTTGTGAACGCGGGGTGCGTTGTCAGTGGGACGAGGGAAACGCGCGATCGAGCGGCCAGGACCGAGGACAGCACGGGATTGTGGGGGCGGACGCGAGCGCTGCCGGCGTGGTGGGGTGCCCGAGTGGCCAAAGGGAGCAGACTGTAAATCTGCCGGCGTCAGCCTACGAAGGTTCGAATCCTTCCCCCACCACT
>JBGPIJ010000256.1:0-4131 GCA_041484865.1 Gemmatimonadota bacterium | reverse complement strand
CCCCGTGGTAGTCGTTGGCGAAGTCCCAAAGCCACTCCTCGCGGCGTTTGGTGTCCGAGAAGACCCAGCGCTGAAGGTGCAAGACGACGCGACGCGAGAGGCGCGCCTGTTGGAGACATCCGTCGGGCATCGCAGGATCACAGTAGCCGGAAGGGTCGCCAGCATAGGGGCTGGTGACTTTCGCATTGTTGAATCCCGCCTCGAAGCCGCGTGGTCCGTTCTCAGCTTGCAGCACCGCGCGGAGGATCCCTTCGTCGACGCCGTAGCGGTAGACGCACCAGCGGATGTGAACCTCTTGCGCGTCGAGCGGGAGGCACAAGGCCGCGCCGGCGAGGAACGCGGCGAGCATCTTCAGACGGGATACTTGCCGACGAGGCTCTTGTGCCGGTTCGACGTCAGCAGCACGCTCGTGCTCGTCACGGTGAACCGCCGGCCGCTGGGGGTCGTGATCGTCGACTTGGCCGGGATGCGGTGCTGCGCCACACCCTTGCCGAAATCGTGGAAGAAGTCGTCGCCCTTGAACTTGCCGTGACCGCGTCGCATCGTGATCTTGTGGGTTTCGGGGTACACCTCGGGGACGTCGGGGTCGGCGTGGGTCGGGGTCTTCGGCGGGTTGCGCCGCGTGATGTTCACCCCTTCACCGCCATCGGGAACCCCACATCTCCCGTCCGCCGCACCCGGGCCCGTGGTGTGAGCAGCCGTCCGAGCCAGTCCCACCCCTCGACGACTCGGGGTCCGTCGCCGAGCCCTTCCGGCGGGAGCGTCGGAGACTTGCGAGCGCCGCGAGCGATCGCCTCCGCGCGCTTCGCGGCGTAGAGAGCGAGGCCGAGGGCGGCGAGGCCGAGGAGGACGCCGTTCTTCATCGCGCCGCCTTCGCTTGAGCGAGCATCCATGGCAGGCCGATGTACAGGAGGACCCCACCGATGAGGAGCGGCCCCGCGTAGCCCGAGAGGAACCCCGCGGTGGAAGCGATCGACGCCCCAGCCTTGAGGGCCGTCTCCCCGACCACGAGAACGCCCAGCGCGATCTGGTTCATCACGCGCGTCGCAACCTGAAAGGGGGCCTTGATCCACAGCGCGGCCTTCGTGGGGGAGGCCCACCAGACGCGACGGTTGAACGTGCGCACCTGGTACTCGAGGCCGCTCCCGAGCTTCGCCAGCTCGAGGACCGACACCGGGGTGTAGGTCGAGGCGTCGCGCAACGCCGCGCTCGCGTGGCTGCGCCACACTTGGCTCGCTTCGAGCACCGCGTGGAATTGGTCGATGAACTTCCGCTCGATGTCGGGCTCGCCCCAATGCAGGGCCCCGAGGTGCTTGGAGCCGGCCCCCTGCAGCTCCTCGAGCGCCGCGCGGAGGAGGCGGTCGACGCCGCGGAGCTGCGTAACGGCCGCCGCGAGCGCCACCGGGTCGGCGGGGGCCTCCGAGAGGTACACGCCTACCGCCGTCCGTGCTTGCGGTTGAGGAGGTACGCCCCCACGGCGATCGCGCCGAGCGCGAGCGCCATCGGCGGGATCCCGCCGAGCATCCCCTGCTCCTGCGGGGCCTCGGTCCCCGGGGCCGCGGCTTGCGCCGTGGCGGGGGCTTCAGGCTGGGGAGCGGCGCTGGGGATCAGGTTCTTGAGGGCGTCCATCCAGCTCCCCTGGACCTGCTCTCCCGGTGATCCGCCTTGCGCCCCCGGTCGTGCGTCATCTTGCTGATGGCGCCCTTGTTCAGGCGGGAGACTCTCGAAGTGGCCGACGCGATCGAGCTGCTCCTGCATCTGGATCATCTTGTACTTGAGGTCGGCGGTGAGCGTCGGATCGTTGTTCACCTGCTCCGGGGTCACCGGAGGCTGCCCCTTCGCGGCGCGGTCGGCATTGAGAGCGCCCAGCGCGTCGGCCGCGACCGCAGCGACATCCTTCCCGCCCTTGACGATGTCGCCGAGCTTCGAGAGCAACGACGGATCGCCCTTGAGAAGACCGACCAGCGCCGGCCCCCCGAACCACACGGTCGCGCCCACGGCGGCGGCGCCGACGGCGTAGGTGCCGAGCTTCTTGTAGAGCGCGAGGCGCTTGATGTTCTTCTGCATCTTCGGTTGCACGAAGATGCGCCCGACAACGCCCTTGCGGGAGAACTGCGAAGACACGTCGTGCGTCATCTTGCTGATGGCGCCCTTGTTCAGGCGGGAGACTCTCGAAGTGGCCGACTTGATCTTGCTCCACCAGCTCGCTTCGAGACCCGTTCCCCCGCCGTCGGAGAAGCGCACGGGATCGTAGATGGCGCTCATGTGGTCGGCGAGCGTCGGCACCGCGTGCCGCCGCGGGTGGACGAAGTGCCGCGCGACCCGGCGGGGCGCCACGCGCCGCGCGACGAACCGGGCCCGCCGCGCGACCACGCGCGGCACGAGCGCCCGGCGGAGGGACGCGCGACTCGCCTCGAGATACGCGAGCGTGGCGTCCCGGTCGATCGACGCCGCCAGCTCCTCGGCGAGCGCGGGGGCCGCATCCCCCAGGCCGTACCCGTAGGAGGCGATGCTCATGGCGCGCTGCGGGCCGCGGCCACCGCGGCGGGTGAAGAGGAACGCGTCCTCGCGGAGGCGGCGCGCCGCGTCGGCGCCCTCCTCGGGACGGGGCGCGCGGGCGACGCCCGCGAGGGCGTAGGCGTCGGAGAGGGTGGAAGCGTCTTCGGTCCAGGCCATGATGGGTCTCCTTGTCAGATGGGCCAGACGGCCCGTCGGATCTGCGGCGAATCGGGGCTCAAGAAATCCATGGACATCCAGCGTCCCGGGCTCGTCATGGCTTCGGTAAAGACGTGATTAAACGATCGGCCCCGCTTGCCGTTCGCGATCGTAACGAATCGCACAGGAACTCCAACTGCGCGGGCGAGAGCCGCACTCCAGACGGCAGCATCGTCACAGTCTCCCCATACATGACCGAGTGTACGATGACGCATTGCATCGACTTGGGGGCTCCAAAGCTCCTCCACGCCTCGTGGATCAGAGACATATCGAAATCGACGCTGAACGCCTGAAACGATTCGGCGCACCAGCGCCGCATGGTCGAAAGCAGCAGCGCCTTGAGTGAGCTCGACAGCGATCTCCTTAATCTGGGGAACAGCCACGGCGCCGCGAACCAGGCCGACCATCGCACGGGTCGTCTGCCAGACACCGAGCCAGCCGGGGAGGAGAGGGTAGCGGCGGACGCGGATCCAGTCGTCGGAACCAGGCCCGGCGGCAAGATGAGGCGACTCGTGGGACTCAACCCACACCGCCGGAGCCCCCGGCCGGCTCGGGCTCGGGCTTGGCGTCGTAGAGGGCATCGAGGGCGGCCTTCACCTGCAGGAGCCACGGGCGGAACTCGGCGGCGCTCGGCTCGTAGGATGCCAGCTCCGCGATGAACATCTCGTCGTCGAGCGCGATGAGCGCCTCGATGACGCCCTGGTTCTCCTCGCCAGCGATCACGTCGATCTTCTCGGCAGCCTTCTGGACGTCCATGTTGCCTCGCGCCATCGCGACGACCGGGCCGACCGCGAGCCCGTACATGGGGTACGCCTTCACGATCGCCTTCATGTCGACCTGCGGCGCGTGGCCGTTGGTGTCGGCGGCGGAGACCGCCTGCGCGACGACGAGCTCCGGCGAGGCTGCGGGAGCCGGTTCAGCCGCCTCCGCCGGGGGCGTGGGCTCGGGCGCGGCGGGCGCAGAGGCCGCGATCGCCGCGGGGGCCGAGACCGCAGGGCGCTGCGTCGGCCGGGGTCCGGGCGCTGCCATCGCGACGAGCTTGGGGAGCATCGCAGCGAGCGCCGGGCCGACCGCGTCGACCACCTTCAGGATCAGCCGCTCCACCAGCGTGTCGTTGGGGCTGATGGGGGTCTTCCCGCCGGAGTCCTCGCCGAGGGTCTTCATCACGAGCGCGCGCACGACCTCTTCACCGAGGCCGGAGTTCTTGCCCATGACCTGCGCGACGCGGATCGTCTCGTCGATCGACGCCGTCGCGGGGCGGCCGGCCTTGATGCTCTCCATGATGATCGAGAAGATCTTCTCCTGCGACGCGGCCTGCGCGGCGGCGTGGCGTTCGTTCGCGGCCTGCAGCGACTGCATGAGCGCGGTGGTGTTCTGCTGCATCGCGATCAGCACGGACGCGAGGCCGGTCCCCTG
>JBGPIJ010000255.1:0-4140 GCA_041484865.1 Gemmatimonadota bacterium | reverse complement strand
GCACCGCCTGCACGTACGGGCAGTGGTTACAGATGAACATGACGAGCGTGCCCTTCGCACCGCGCGCATCGGCCAGCCGGTAGCGCCGGCCGTCCACGCCGGGCAGATCGAAATCGACCGCCTTCCAGCCGAAATCGCAGATCGGGGTTTCGAGACTCACGATTGGTAGCGGTGCTCGACGTATTCCGCGAGGAGCGAAAGAAAGTCCGCGACGATGGCGTCCCCTTTGAGCGTGACCCGCAGCTGCCCGTCCACGTACACGGGAGCCTTCGGGTCCTCGAACGTGCCCGGCAGCGAGATGCCGATGTCGGCGTGCTTCGATTCGCCGGGGCCGTTCACCACGCACCCCATGACCGCGACGCGCAGCGTTTCGACGCCGGGGTAGCGTTCGCGCCACACGGGCATCTGCTCGCGCAGGTAGCTCTGGATCTGTTCCGCCATTTCCTGGAAGAAGCTCGACGTGGTGCGGCCGCACCCGGGACACGCCGTGACCTGCGGCGTGAAACTGCGGAGGCCGAGCGATTGCAGAATCTGCTGGGCGACGTGGACTTCCTCGCAGCGATCGCCGCCGGGCCGCGGGGTCAACGACACGCGAATGGTGTCGCCGATTCCTTCCTGCAGCAGAATGGCGAGTCCGGCGGTGCTCGCGACGACGCCCTTCGTGCCCATGCCCGCTTCCGTGAGCCCGAGATGCAGCGGGTAATCGGAGAGCCGCGCGAGCTTGCGGTACACTTCTACCAGGTCCTGCACGCCGGAGAGCTTGGCCGAAAGGATGATCCGGTCGTGCTCGAGCCCGTACTGCTCCGCCAGCTCGGCCGAGCGGGTCGCGCTCGCCACCATCGCGTCGAGCGTCACGTCGCGCGCGTCGCGCGGCTCGGCCGACTGAGCATTCGCATCCATCATCTCGGTGAGCAGCTGCTGGTCGAGACTGCCCCAGTTCACGCCGATGCGCACCGGCTTGCCGTGCTCGCGCGCCACGTCGATGATGGTGCGGAAATGCTCGTCGCGGCGCTTCGCGCCGACGTTGCCGGGGTTGATCCGGTATTTGGCGAGGGCACGCGCGCAGGCAGGGTACTTCGTGAGCAGCAGATGGCCGTTGTAGTGGAAGTCGCCGATCACGGGGACCGCGACGTCTTGGACGATCGCCGGGATCGCCTGCGCTGCGGCGTCGTTGTTCACCGTGACCCGCACCAGCTCGCTGCCCGCGTCGTGCAGCGCCCGGACCTGGACGACCGTGGCCGCCACGTCCGCGGTATCGGTGTTCGTCATCGACTGGACGACGATCGGGTGGGCGCTGCCCACCTTCACACCGCCCACGTCTACCACGACCGTGGGGCGTCTTCGTTGTTCGGTCACAGACGAAAATATAAGCCCGGCGGGGCGCCGGGCGACGTGCGAGGGCTTCTTAGAAGAGCTTGTCCTGCACCACGAGCCGCAGCTGGAGCCCCGTGAGAACCGCCTTCCCCTGGAGCAGGGTCAGGCCCGGATTCGAGACCGATGCTACCATGCGCACCCAGATGGTTGACGCCGTGAACAACGAATCGAGCCGCGCCGACAGATTCGGAATTGTGAGCGTCAGCACCGACGTATTGGTACCGGACACGCTGGCGGACGGGAGCGGGTTGAACACTCCGGCGCTCGCCGCGTAGGTCCCCGCGGAATCGGCGGCGAGGTACATCTGGAGCCCGAGCGTGCCGGAGCCGCTCTGGTTCCGGAGATCCATCGTCCCGGTGATGCGCACCGTATCGACCAAGGACGACCCCACGCCCGGCAGCAGACTGATTTTCTGCGGCGTGTTCGAAACGGCGAGGTTCGAGGCACCTGGCGGCGCGGCGTAGGGAATCGTGTCTTTGCTCGCACCCGTGAGCCAGCTGTACAGATCTACGTCGAAGCCGACGGTTCCCTGGCCGCATCCAGCGAGCATCGCCGTGGCGACAAGACTCACCCCGATCCATTTGCCGATCATCACGCGTCTCCTAGTAGATCGAGATGGACGTCGCGAGGGTGATGCCCCGCTGGTCCGAGAAGGCGTTCGAGTGCGTCCAGAATCCCACGTCCAAGCTGATCGGGCCCGCCCGGAGCCCGCCACCCCACCCGAACTGCACCAGCTTGCGCTGATCGCGCGCGATGCCGCCCCGCAAGGCGAGCGGGCCGAACCGCTGCTCCGCGCCCACGTGGAGCGTCGTGCCGAATCCGTTGTTCAGCAGGTCCGCGCCCAGCGTGGTGCCGCCGAGGGTGTAGATGACGTTCGCGAGATACGACACCGGCAGTTTGGTTTTGGTCTCGACGTGCAGCACGCTCGCATAGGTGACGGCCTTATTGGCCGTGGTATCCCAACGCACCGAGTCGACGCGCGTGTCGGGCCATGTGATCGTGGCGCCGATGTCGTTGATGCCGAATCCGAAAACGATCGGCCCCGATACCCAGGCGAATCCGATGTCGGCGCCGATGCCGTGGCCGGTGCTGTTGCCCCACTTGGAGTAGCTCGATTGCGCGGTGATGCTGGGGGTGACCAGGTTCGGGCCCGCGAAGATCGTGTCGCCGGTCGTGAATCCCGCCGAGCCGCCCGAGCGGCCGTAGGCGGCGCCAATGTAGTAGTGCGCGGACACGCCGATATAGAGCGCGCGCTCGTCATTGCCATAGAGGCGGCCCGAGTACCCGATCGAGGGGGCGATACCGCCTTGGACGATCGCCGTGTCGCGCAGGTCGTAGAGGGTGCGATGCTGCGCCGGGTGGGCCTCCTTCAGCAACGCGAGCAGCGAGTCGCCGAGCTGAAGCTGCACCTGGTCATGGATCCAGACCATGACGCCGGCGTGGAAGCCCTTGAATCCCGGCTCGATGTCCACTGGGCGGCTCGAGCCCACGACGCCGAATCGATCGGCCGGAATCACGGCCTGCGTCGCCCCGAGGTCCACGACCAGGTTGTCCTTGCCGATCGTGAAATTGACGTTGTTCGTGGGCACCGGCGCCTTCCGCAACTCGTAGAAGAGCGGCGCATTAAGCACGAGGTCCAAGAGCTCCACCGGATTGAAGCGCGCGGAGTCGGGGTGGAACAGGGGATCCGTGCTGAATCCGGACGTCGGGTGGTCGTGGAAGAACTGGATCAACCCAAGCGGCACGGGGATCGTGAGCTTGGCCCCGCCCGGGAACTGACGCGACGGCACGGCCCGGTAGGCGGGGTTATACCGGCGGAGGGAGCCATCCACCGTGAGATTCACGCCTCCCATGCCGATGCGACGCGCGTCGGTCTGGAAGCCCTGGCCCGACAAGGGCGTCGCGTAAGCGCAGACCAGGGCGGCGAGGCCGAAGCTCACGACGGTTGTTCGCACCGGACTCCTCGGGAAACAGGTAGCGGCCGCAGAACCGGGCGGAACGATGGGGGTTTCGGCCCCACTGTGACGTGAGCCCCGTCACGCGGCGCTCTGCCGGGGACCTGCTGGTGCCAGCGTGATGGTCACGGTGGTGCCGACGCCGAGGGTGCTCGTGATTGCGATGGTCCCGCCCCAGCTATCCACCAGGCGCTTGGCGATCGCGAGCCCCAGACCGGCCCCGCTCGAGGTTGTCGAAAAGGCAGGCTCGAACACCCGCGGCAGCGCGTCCTGGGGGATTCCCCGCCCGTCGTCCGCGACCGAAACGTCTCGGCCGTCCCCGACGTGCACGGTGACGCGGCGGGCGCCCGCGTTGCGGGCGTTTTCGAGCAGGTTCACGAGCACCTCCTTGACCTCATCACGCCGCGCCAGAACCGGGGTTCCGCCCGCCCCGCTGAATTGAAACCGGGTCGCGCCCCCCACCCCGCCGAGCGCATAGAGCTGCACGACTTCCCGGGCGAGTGCGTGGAGGTCCACGGCCTCGAGCGGCGGGGACTCCGCGGCGGGCGAGCCGAAGCGAGAGAACGTACGGGCGATCGCATCGAGCCGGTCGATCTCGGCGAGAATTCGCTTCGCGGTGTCGCGCAACGTGGCGTCGAAGTTGTCCTGCTTGCGCGCCCGCTGCAGGTGCTGGATGCCATGCCGGTTCGGCGTGAGCGGATTCTTGATCTCGTGCGCCACCTGTCGCGCCATTTCCCCCCAGGCGAGCACGCGGGACGCGCGGGCCAGCGCGGTGGTGTCGTCCAGGGCGACGACGCAACCATCGCGCGAG